>CALUUV010000001.1 GCA_944324055.1 Candidatus Gastranaerophilales bacterium
TTAGAAAGATTAAATGCAATAAAATCAAACTATACAGC
This sequence comes from Candidatus Gastranaerophilales bacterium, assembly GCA_944324055.1. GTDB lineage: Bacteria > Cyanobacteriota > Vampirovibrionia > Gastranaerophilales > Gastranaerophilaceae > UMGS1585. The sequence goes on from CALUUV010000001.1 coordinate 39, forward strand.
TAATAAAGAATCAATAGAGCTTCAAGTTGAAACATTAACTCAAGAGTTAGCAGATTGTAAAATGATTCAACAAAGTGCAATGCACGACTTAGATATTGTTAAAAATGAACTTGAAGATATTGAATACGATATTCAAGCTGCAAGCAAAAAAATCTATATGATGGAAGCTAATAAACAAGCATCTGAAGAAGCAAACTTAGGCCATACTGTACAGACTGTTATGGATGCGAATTTAGATGGTGTTCATGCTCCATTAGTGAAATTAGGAAATGTTGATAAGGAATATTCATTAGCATTAGAAATTGCAGTTGGTGGTAGAATGTCTCACATTGTTGTTGATGATGAAGATGTTGCTGCAAGAGCTATTGAAATCTTGAAATCTTCTAATGCTGGTCGTGCAACATTTATTCCTTTAAATAGGGTAATAAAAGCACCTTCAAGACTTAATTTACCTAGAGAAAAAGGTGTTATTGATTTTGCAATAAACTTGATAGATTTTGATGATGAATATTTGAACGCGTTTTATTATGCAGTAGGTGAAACACTTGTTGTAGAAGATAGACACGTTGCTAAGAAGCTTATCGGCAAATATAGAATGGTTACACTTGATGGCTCTTTATTTGAAAAATCAGGTTCAATTTCTGGTGGTTCACAAAAACGTACAGGTTTAAAATTTACTGTAAATGACGATGATGAACTTGAAAAATATAAATCAAAATTAAATGAACTTGAAAAGAAACGTCAAGAATTAGTAAGTAAGAAAAAAGATTTAGAAGCTAAATTAGAAAAAGTAAGAACTGATTATTCAAATGCAATGAATGAATGTTCAAAGGCAAAAGTTGAATTAGCTTCATTAAATACAAATTATGAGTCTTCTCAAACACAACAAGAAGAAAAAGAAAAGTTAATCAAGGATGCAGAACCTGCGATTGCTAAGTTGACTGCTGAACTCGATAAAATGGAAGTAGAACATGTTAAGTTCTTAGAAAAAGAAGCAGAGTATCAAGCTCAGATAGATGAAATTGAAAAATTAATGAACGAAGGCGATTTGAAAAAGCTTAAGGAACAAACTGAAGGGGTAGAACATGAAATCAAACGCCTTGAAACAATGAAATTAAATGCAAATAATGATATTAATGTTGCAAAGCAAAGAATTGCATTTAATGAAACAACAATTGCTACTCAAAAAGAAAATATTGAAAGAGCAATTAAGAATAATGAAGAAAGTGAAAAAGATAAAGTTCAATTACAAGAAGATATTAAAGTCTTAAAAGTTAAGCTAGAAGAATATGAAGTTCAAATTAATGAAATAAAAGAGAAATTAGGGGCTTTATTAAAAGAACGTGATGAAATTAATAATCAGTTAGTAAATTTAAAAACTAAAAAGAATTTAAAAATGTCTGAAATTGAAAATATTTCAGAACAAATCGAGTCATTTAAAGCAAGACGTAGAGAGTTAGAACCACAATTGGAAGATGTAAGAAAAGAGCTTGAAGAAGCAGGTATAGAAATTGGTCATCTTACACCTCCAGAAATGAGCGAAGAAGAAATTAATGCAAAAATTCAACGTTTATCAAAACGTATGGATGATTTAGGTAATGTTAATATGAGAGCTTTGGAAGAATATGAAGAAGTTCTTGCACGTGAAACTGTTTTAAAAGAACAAATTGAAACATTAACTAAAGAAAGATTACAATTATTAGAAAAAATGGGTGGATATGAACAAGATAAAAAAGAAGCGTTCATGAAAACTTATAATAATATTAATGATAACTTTAAGGATATTTTCCACAAGTTATCAGATGGAGAAGGAACTTTAATTCTACAAGAGCCAGAATCTCCATTTACAGGTGGGTTAACTATTGAGGCTCAACCTAGAGATAAGAAAAAACAAAGATTAGAAGGTATGTCTGGTGGTGAAAAATCATTAACAGCATTAGCATTTGTATTTGCAATCCAAAGATACATGCCTGCACCATTCTATGCATTTGACGAGGTTGATGCGAACTTGGATGGTATAAATGTAGAAAAATTAGCACATATTGTTCAATCTCAATCAAAAGATACGCAATTTATAGTAGTTAGTCATAGAAAACCTATGATAGAATCAGCTAATAGAACAATAGGTGTTACTCAAAAAGAAAAAGGTATCTCTAAAGTTACTGGTGTGAAATTAAGAGACGAATAAAAGGGAAATAGGGGTTAATGACAGAGGCATTTGATTTAGAATTTAATAATATCAATCCTGAAAACAAAGAAGTTGATGGGATAGAAATTCTTGTACAAATGGCAAAACAAGGTAAGATTGATCCTTGGAATATTGATATTATTGATGTAACAGATAAATATCTTACTCATTTGTTCCAAAGTAAGGCTCAAAACCTTCGATTAACAGGAAGAACTCTTTTATTTGCATCAATTCTTTTAAAATTAAAATCAAATATTTTAGAAGGTGTTGAGTTATCTGATTTTGATCCGCAACCAGAAGAACCTGATTTAGAGTTTGATGATGATACTTTAGATTATGATAGTGAATATATTCCAACAAATAATGTTGTGTCTATTGATGAAGTATTACAAAGAAGAACTAGTGTAAGGTTAAATCGTAATAGAGTTGTAACATTAAGAGACTTAATCAGACAATTAGAATTCTATGAAATGCTTGATAAGAAGCAATCATTACGAAATGCTCATGAAAGAGCAAAGCGTAGAGTTAAAAATTATTCTAATTTATCACCTGAAGACATTATTAATTTAGCACATGATGAATATATTGAAAAAGGTGTTGAAAGATTAAGGGCGAATCTTGAGGAAATATTAAATCGTCAAGATAAAATTGAATTGAATGAATTAACTTTATTAGGAATGGATAGAATATCTGCATATATATCTTTATTATTCTTAACAGCAGAAAGTAATTATGATTTGGTTCAAGATGAATTCTATTCAGATTTATATGTAATAAGACGCGAAGAAATATCAGATACTGATAAAGTAATCGCAGCGAACGTATTACAAGATTCAGTTGATTCAGTTGTAGATATGGTAGATAGTTTAGCAGAGGGACAAAATGGAACAGTTGAAATCAAGGATTGAAGCAGTTTTATTTACTACCGCTAAAGTCCTTCATGTAAAAGATATAGCAGAAATATTAGAAGAGGATCCAGAAAAAGTAGAAGAGGCTTTATTAGAGCTTATTATGGATTATTCTTCAAGAGATGGTGCATTAGAAATTGATGATGAAGATGGGTATATTCTTCAGGTAAAAGAAGAACATATGGATATTGTGGAAAAACTTTGTCCTGTTGAATTAAAGCCACCAGTACTTAAGACTTTAACTGTAATTGCACTGAAAGAACCTATCCGTCAATCATATTTAAAAGAATTACGTTCAAATGCTTATGAACATGTACAAGAATTATTAGATAAAGGTTTAATTTCAAGAACAAAAGACAAAAATGGTCGTTCATTTAATATCAGAACAACTCCTAAATTTGCAGAATATTTTAAGCTAAAAGGTGATTTAAGAAGTTTAATGAAATCTGATATTAATAAATTGTTAGCGACATCAACTTCTGGCGATTAATTCATATAACTTAATATTCTTAATTAAAAACGCAATAATCTTAAAAAAAATGTTTTTATATTATTGAGTTAAGTTAATTAAGGGAATATTATGTCAGGGAATTTGATTGATAATAAAGTTAAGCAATATCAACAGCAACAAGTTCAACAACCTGTTTTACAACAACAGCCCTATGTTGGTTATCCTGTAAATTCTACTGGTGTAAAACAAACTGTTGATACTACTCCACAAGCTGATACTTATGGCACCCCTGAGAAAAATGATAAATTAAAACCTTTATTAGTTTTAGCTTCTTGGTTCGGATTGAATAAATCGATGGATTTATTTAATAAAAATTGTTCAAAAGATGTTTATGAAAAAACAATAATGGGTAGATTAGGAAGCTTTGGTGATAGAGTAGCAGCAAAAGCTTCAAAAAATAGTTTCTGTACATCCGTTAGTGCAGGTTTTTCAACATTTAAAAATACAGTTAAAAATTATATAGCTAAAAAACCAATATTAAATGCAATGTTTAATACCCCAACATTGCCTGAAAATAGTTTTGTTAAAGGTTTCATGGAAACACAACAACATGCTGATTTAAATGAAGCAGCAAGAACTATTGAAGGTTATTTAGGAGAAATGCCTAAGACCTTAAAAGAAGCTGGAGCAACAAAAGCTGAAATACAAGCTTTACAAGCAAAATATGGTAAAGGCATATTTGGTGGTGTTAAAAATGTAAAAAAAGCAATACAAGAATTGCAATTCAATAGAGTTGGAGCTCCTGCTAACTTTATTGATACTTTAGATCCTAAAAAGGTAGCTGAAACATTAAAAGAAATGAAGATTAAGCACTTAGGTTTGGATCCAAGTACTTATGAAACTGTATTAAAAAATCCAACAAAATATGAAAAACTTATAACAGAAGCTTGTAAACGTGGTGGTAAAAATGCAAAGGCATTCTTTGGTAGAAATTCTTGGTTGCCATTTGTAGGATTATTCACAAAACGTTCTACTAACTTGTCAATGAGTTATAATAAATTGATTTCAGGAACAAAACATGTTTCTAAATTAGGTAGAACATTAGCAAAAGCTCCTAAATTATTAATGCGTGGCTTAACATTTGGTGGTGGTAAGATTAATTCCTTATTCGTTGCATTTGGTTTAGGAACTGCTTTATATAATGCAGTAAAAGCTCCAAAAGAACAAAAAGTTGGAACAGCTGTTGCAGGTGGTGTTGATGCGGTATCTTGGATTGTTTCAATGCCATTAGCTATCAAGTTAATGCACGGAATTAATGGTATTCAATATACTGGCATGAGCAAAATGCAAGTAGGCAGATATAGAGTTGCATATAGAAACTTTAAACGTATGGCTGAGGCTGGTGCATTTGCAGATAAAGCTGCATATGATACTGCTTGGAAAGCTGTACAAAACTTGAAAAATGTATCAGGTCCACAATCTAAATTTGTTAAAGCAATGAAGAAAGTAGGTTCATTCTTAAGTATTGCCTTAGAGACAAAACCTGCATATAAAGAAGCAACAAAAGGTCTTAAAGGTTCTGCAAAAATATCAGCAGTAACTAGAAATTTAAAACGCATGTTACCATCATTAGGTAAGAATGCTATTGGATATCCTTTAAGATTTGCTATTTATGCATTAGCAATATCACCATTAGTTGAAAAATTAATATCAAGTTGTACAAGTGCAATCTTCGGAAAACCATATGAACCTGAAGAAGAAGCAGAAAAAGAAGGTAAAGATGCAGTAGCACAAAATCCTAGTCAAAATATTCAACCAATGCAACCACAGCAAACTCAACCTTCTAATCCTCAACAAGTGGAACAAAAACCAGTTGTAAATACTGTTAATATTAATGATTTACCAGATGATAATTTAATAAAAAGAGAATTATCAGGTGACCATGTAATTAATCAGCCAGAAGATAGATATATTCCATCAGAAAATTGCGAAATCGAAGGTATTGTAAGCCCTTATGATAAAGAAGAACGCTCTTATATCCCTGCTGAAGTTGCACCTACAATAAAAACAAATCAAGAGTCTGATAGATCAAAAGTAGATCAAGCAATTGCAAATGCAGATAAGGCTGAAGCTAATGCATTGAATGTTTTAAATGGCATTTATTAATATTTCTTAACATAAAAAGCAATTCTTACTCATATAAAAACTTTATATAAATATACGGGGAATGATTATGAGTTTAAAAATTGCAGATTTATCAGGAATAAAAAAAACAATTGCTACTATGTGTGATACAAAAGCAAATGGTGGTAATGAAGATAAAACTATAAATTCAGGTAAAGAAAAAGGTTTATACGAAGCTGCAGTTGATTCAATCTCTAATAATACCTTTGTATTTAAAGGCCAAACATATTCAGCAGAAGGCTCTATCTTTACAGCAGAAGAAGAAAAAGAAGAAGAAAAAGTTCAAAATCCATTTGATTCTTCAAAATTCTTCCAACAATCATATGATTATCAAACAACTAATAATTACGCAAAAGGTAATTATGCTTCTGTTGGTTCGGCAAAAGGTTTTTCTAATGCTTATGATGACAAAATTTTGAAATATGCAAATAAATATGGTATTGATCCTAACTATGTAAAAGCAACAATCGCTGTAGAATCAGGATTTAACGCAAATGCAGTATCATCAACAAATGATTATGGCTTAATGCAATTAAATGCAAGATATAATGGAAAAGTTTTAAATGTAGATGAAAATTTAGATAAAGGTTGTAGATATTTAAAACAATGTTTAGATTCGTTTAATGGTGATATGAATAAAGCTTCAATGGGTTATAACATGGGTATTTATGGAGCTCGTAAATCAGGTGCTTCATCAAGTGCTTATTCAAGAAAAGTTGTTGCTAATTATAACGCATTAAAAAATAATGAAAAATTCAGTATTACTGCTTAATTTGTCTATGTTATAATAACTTCATAAAGAAGGGATTATAATTATGGATAAATTTTACACTACAACTGCAATTGATTATGTAAATGGTGCACCTCATATTGGGCACGCTTATGAAAAGATTTTAACAGATGTTATTTTCAGACATTATACACAAAGAACTGATAATGCTTTTTTCTTAACAGGGACTGATGAACATGGTATAAAGATTCAGAAAACTGCAGCTGAAAGAGGTATTACACCAAAAGAACTTTGTGATGAAAATTCTCAACAGTTTAAAGATGCCTGGAAAGCATTAGGTGTTGATTATAATCATTTTGTAAGAACAACAGATGATTACCATGAAAAAGTTGTTCAAAAAATATTTAAAAAACTTGTAGAAAAAGGTGATATCTATAAACATTCATATACAGGTTTATATTGTAGTGGTTGTGAAGCGTTCTTAAATGAAAAAGATTTAACAGAAGATGGTCTTTGTCCAGATCACTTGAAAAAACCTGAAGTAGTTTCGGAAGAAAATTATTTCTTTAAATTATCAAAATATAAAGATGCAATCATTAAGCATATAAAACAAAATCCAGATTTTATAGTTCCAGCATTCCGTGCAAACGAAGTATTAAATCAATTAGAAAATATAGAAGATATATCTGTATCAAGAGCAAAATCAAATGTATCTTGGGGTATAGATGTTTTAGATGACCCAGAACAAGTTATATATGTTTGGATTGATGCATTATCAAACTATATAACAGCAATTGGTTATGATCCTGATGGTTCAAGCGAACAATTCAATAAATTATGGCCAGCTGATGTTCAAGTTATCGGTAAAGATATTCTTAAATTCCACAGCATTTATTGGTTAGCAATATTAATGGCATTAGATTTACCTTTACCTAAACATATATTGGCCCATGGTTGGATTACAATAGACGAAACTAAGATGTCTAAATCATTAGGTAATGTAATATCTCCTACATCAGTTTTAGAAAGTTTTGAATTACCTATTCCTGATGCATTTAGATATTATATGGCATCTGCTGCTCCTTGTGGTAAAGATGGTAATTATTCTGATGAAGACTTTAAAGAAAAAGTAAATGCTCATTTAGCAAATTCAATGGGTAATTTATTAAATAGAACTTTATCAATGTTAGTAAAATATTTTGAAGGCGATGTTAAACCTGAATTTAAAGTAGAAACAGAGTTATCAAAACAAGCAGAACAAACAGTAAAAGACGTTATGCATCATTTTGATTACTATGAAATCCAAGAAGCTGCTCAGAAAATAATGCAGCTTGTAGATTCTGCGAATAAATATATTACAGATTCTGAACCTTGGGCATTAGCTAAAAATGGTGAAATGGATAAATGTGGTCAAGTTCTTACAACTGTTTTAGATGTAATGTGTATTGTATCAAGCTTGATTTATCCTTATTGCCCAAATATTGCTAAAGATATGGCAAGTCAATTATCTTATGATATAGGAACAAAACTTCAAGATTTGAGTGCTAATAATATTAAAGTTGGCCACTTAATTGATAAAGCAAATATTCACCCTGTATTCTTAAGATTGGATAGCGAACTTGCTGATAAATCTCAAAAGAAATAAATTTTAAGATATAAGTTAAAGTATTAAAAACCTCCTTATAAAGGAGGTTTTTAATTAAGTGTATAAAAGTCTCTATTTCGTTTTGTATCAATTTTCTTTAAAAATGTTATAAAATATCAGAAATGTGGAAAGTAAGTAATGTAAGGATTGAAAACGAGGTGTACTCAATGGTAGATTTATTACTTTTCGCATTTGTATTCTACATTTCAATAATTATGCTTCCAAGCATAATTGAAGGACACAAAACCTTACGAAATATGTAGTGTTTATTTGTGGATAAAATTTAAGATTTTAAGATTGTTACGCGGTTTATCACCATTTTTGTCTGGTAATTCGTAACACTTAACGCATCTTGCTTCATAGGTTTCGTCGCCACCTATCATAATAAGTGGTGAACTCTTGTCAGCAGGCTCTCCGTTAATTAAACGTTGAGTTCTTGTTGCGTGTTCGCATCCACATTTCATACATACTGCTTGTAGTTTATCAATTTTTGTTGCTATACACATTAATTGTGGCATAGCTCCAAATGGTTCTGATTTGAAATCTAGTTCCAAACCTGTACCTATAACTTTTTTACCTTCTTTCATCAAAGTAGATATTACTTTAACTATGTTTGAATCAAAAAATTGAAGTTCATCTATTGCTATAACTTCATCTTCTGGTTTTACATTTGACATTATTTGAATAGAATGTTCTATTTTTATTGCATCAGCCCATAGACCGTTTCTTGATTCAATGTAATCACCATTTGATCTTGTATCAATTTTAGGGGAAAATACTTTGATTTTTTTCTTTGCAATTACGCATCTACGAATTCGTCTTAATAATTCTTCAGTTTTTCCACAACTCATTGGACCTGTGATTAATTCAAAACTATATCCACTCATTTTATTAATAATCTCCCCAAAAATTTTAAATTCCCATATTAATAATAGAAAATGTTTATTGGTAGGTCAAATTTGTAATATTTTTAAACACATATTTTTATGTAAGAACAGTTATTACATTTTTCATTATGAATAACATTTGGTTGAGATAGCTTTTGTATGTTGTTGTAAGTTTCAATAACTTTATTTTCATATTCTTGTTTTAGAGAATCTGAAAAATTAATTATTTTTTCTGTTCCTGTTTTTACATTCAAATATACAAAATTTAGACTCTTGTAATTTTGTATTAATTTGTCGCAGCATAACAAGTATACAATAGTTTGGAAATTATATTCTGGAGATTGTGGAATTGAACCGGTTTTATAGTCTAAAATATAAAAGTCATTATTATCATTTTTTACCAGTGCATCAATTCTTCCACCAATCCAAAAATTATTAATTTTAGCTGAAATATTAGATTCTACTTCAATTGGCTTAAGTTTAAAATAATGTGAAGTTGATAATTTATTCCACATTTCTTTTTCAGCTTCAGTTAGTGTAAATAAATCAATATTTTGTCCTTTTAGATAGTAAGCCGCTAAAGCATGAATATTCTTCCCTAAGATAAAAGAGTTATCTAGTTGAGGGATATTAATATTTTTCATGTACCTAAAAAAGTATTTTACAGGACATTCAACAAAAGTATTTAACATCTGAGGAGAATAAATATTCATTATTCTTTCACTTTAATACATTTGTATTCGCTATTATTTTCTAATTGTCTTTTGATTTCATCAAAAGGAATAAGTCCTTCAGTTGCACCAAATTTAGCAACAACAGAACTTGATTCAACTGATGCATACATTAGAGAAGTGCTAATATCAAAATTTGTCTCTCTTAACGATGCAAAGAATGTTGACGCGAAAGCATCACCAGCTCCTAAAGTTGATATAACAGGAGATGGGAATACCGGACAGTAGAAGAAATCTTTACCGTCATAAGCATATGCACCGTATCCACCATCAGTTATTACAACAACTTGATAGTCTTTAATTTTAAGTTTTTTAAGCATCTCTCTAATATCTGGGTGGATAATTGCATCAGAATAGTGTTCAGTTTTTGTATCAGGTCGAACTTTTATTCCGCTACACATTGATGCTTCTTCTTTATTCATTACAACAACATCTGCAGTTGATAGAATTTTTTTCATGTATTCAAAGCCTTGTTTGATGCTAGTTGTACCAGCGTTAAAGCATACTTTGATATCGTTTTCTTTTGCAAAATTAACAAGCGGTTCTAATACTTTGTTAGATTCTCCGTTTAATGGTGCAATGTATAACCAATCAGCTTCTTTTAATTTATCAAAGTTTATATCTTCAAGTTTAATAAGAGCATTTGCACCACGGTTTGCAAGAACAGTTCTGTCTCCTTGAAAACTTACAAGAATAATCGAAAAACCAGTACTAATGGTATTATCTTGGATTATACAATCAGTTTTAACAGTACTATTTTTAAAGTTTTCAAGAATCCCTTGAGAGTAAATATCATCACCAATTTTGAATATTGCTGATGTATCGAATCCTAAGTTGGCAAAATTCATGGCTGTATTAACACCGCCGCCACCAACTTTAGAAGAAAAATTCGACATATCAAGTTTCGCACCATACGGATAACTCATATAGTTTGCGCTGCTATCTTTTGAACAAACCGATAAAATATTTGCAGAATCACACTCTACAAATACATCCATTGTTGCACTACCGATTGTGAAAACTTTTTTCTTCATATATCTCTCCCAATAAATACGCCCTCTATAAAGGGCGTTTCAAAAACCTTTTACGTGTTTATTATAACTCTAAGCTTCTGTAGTTGCAAATGTTGCTGCTTCTGGATAAGAAAGACCAGCACGGCATGCTGCTGTAAACATTTTGTCAGAAACTTCTGCTAATTGAGGATTTTTCAATAAACGTTGCATATCTGCTTCATGGTTATCTACTTTAACCATTGATTTCCCTAACGCTTCTGATACAGGAGCAGACGCATCTGTTTGTTGTTTTTCTACATTTAAATTCTTTGCATTATTATTCGCATTATTTAAAGATGTAGGTTGTGGCATCTTTATTTCTTTATTGGGATTGAATCCGTTGTTGTTAATTTCACTCATGTTGAACCTATCTTTCTTTATTTTATACTTTCTTTTCTTTACTATTAATTTTCTGTCCTCTTATATAAAGCAGTAAATTAAAAAATTTTGCTAGTTTGTATACAATTTGTTACAAAATAAAACGGCTAATAAATATTATTAGTTACAAATAACTCTTTTGTCAATTAGTTAACCATTTTTATTTATGTTATAATTTTTACGCTAGCAAAGGAGCTTTAATATGAACAATATTAATACATACATTGAACACACATTATTAAAACAAGACGCTAAAGAAAATGAATTAATAAAGCTTTTTGATGAAGCAAAGCAGTATAATTTTCTTGGTGTATGTGTAAATCCATGCTTTGTGTCTATGGCAAAAGAATATTTAAAAAATACAGACGTTAAGATAGTAACAGTAATAGGTTTCCCTCTAGGTGCTAATTGTTCTGATGTTAAAGCTTATGAAACAGAAAAAGCTGTCAAAGATGGCGCAGATGAAATTGACATGGTTCTTAATGTGTCTAAATTAAAAGATAAAGATTATGAGTATGTAAAATCTGATATTGAAGCAGTACGCAGAGCATGTCCTAATAATATTTTAAAGGTTATTTTAGAAACAGATTTATTAACTAGTGAAGAAATAAAAAAAGCATGCAAAATTTGTATTGATGCAAAAGCAGATTTAGTTAAAACATCAACCGGTTTTGTGAAAAATGGCGTTGGTGCAAAAGTTGAAGATGTAAAGTTAATGTATGAAACAGTCTCTTCATCAGGATTAAAAGTAAAAGCTTCTGGTGGTATAAGAGATGCTGAAAAAGCTAAGGCTTTAATAGATGTAGGAGCAAGTCGTTTAGGAACTAGCTCAGGAGTAGCAATAGTAGAAGGAATGAGGAATATATAAAATGTTAAGAGCTGGAATTGTAGGATTACCAAACGTAGGAAAGTCAACTTTATTTAATGCTTTAACAGCATCAAAAAATGCTCAAAGTGCAAATTATCCATTTTGTACAATTGAACCAAATGTAGGTGTTGTTACAGTTCCAGATGAACGCTTAGATGTTTTGGCAAAATTATGTAAAACAGAAGAAGTTATTCCAACTGCTATTGAATTTGTTGATATTGCAGGTCTTGTTAAAGGTGCAAGTAAGGGTGAAGGTTTAGGAAACCAATTCTTGCATAATATTCGTGAAGTAGATGCAATTATTCAAGTAGTTAGATGCTTTGATGATGAAAATACTATTCACGTAGACGGAAAAGTTGATCCTATTTCAGATATTGAAGTAATTAATACAGAATTAATTCTTGCAGATTTAGCATCTATTGAAAAACGTCAAGCTAGAATATTGAAAGTTGTAAAATCTGGCGATAAAGAAGCTGTATTAGAAGATAAGGTTCTTAAAAAAGTAACAGATTTATTATCAGAAGGTTCGTTTATAAAACCTGAGGATCATTTTGATGAAGAAGAAATGAATGTTCTTAAAAATCTTAATCTTATGTCAGTAAAACCAGTTATTTATTGTGCAAACGTATCTGAAAATGATATGAAAGACGGCAATAAATATACTCAACTAGTTGGAGAGTATGCAAAATCTCATGGTGCCGAAATGGTTATAATTTCTGCAAAAATAGAGGAAGAACTTGTAGAGTTAGGTCCAGAAGAAGCAAAAGAATATCTTGCAGACTTAGGCGTAGAAGATAGCGGTATTAATAAAATGATTAAGTCTGTATATTCTCTATTAAATTTAATAACTTACATAACAGCAGGTGAAAAAGAAGTAAGAGCTTGGACTATTACAAAAGGAACAAAAGCTCCACAAGCTGCAGGTGTAATTCATACTGATTTTGAAAAAGGTTTTATCAGGGCTGAAATTACTCCTTACAAAGATTTTAAAGAGTTAGGTTCTTATACTGCTTGTAAAGAAAAAGGGGTTACTCGTCTTGAAGGTAAAGATTATGTTATGCAAGACGGGGATTTAGCTCACTTCCGTTTTAATGTTTAGTGTTAATAATATCCTACGTTTAAGGTAGGTATGTTTTGAAAAAATGCCGTATAATCTATTTGTTGATTAATACTAAAAAATCATTAAAGAATAGAATATGAAACGGGTTTTACTAACATTAATTACATTAACATTATTATCGTCATCTGTTTTTGCAAATGCAATGACTGAGGAGAAAATTTCCGATGCGATTTCTTTGTATAAAAAGGGCGATTATTCTGAATGTATAAAAAATCTTGATACTATAATATCTCAAGATGCTTCTTATCCTGTTGCATATTATTATTTAGGTTTGTGTTATGCAAAAACAAATAAAAGAGATTTAGCGCTAAAAAATTATGATAAGGTAATAGCATTATCAACTGATAAATCTTTAAAAAGCATGGCTAAAGCAGCAAAAGATTGTCTTGGTACTTCTGGTTTTACTGGCATGGATGCACAACTTTCAATTAGTAATAATTCAAAAGCAGAAAGATTCGTAACACCAGAAATAAAAAGAGAAGAACCTCCTACAGATAAAAAAGTTGTATCTCAACAACCTAAAAAAGATGAAGTAAAAAAAGATATAAAACAACCGTCTAATGCAGAAATAGGCGCTGCAATAATGACATTAAAAAAAGCTGGATTGTGGAATGGAAATAATATGCAGCAAGCATCTCAGCAATCATCAAATGATGAAGCCAAGAAAAATCAAGAAATGATGGCCAAGATGTATATGCAACAAATGACACAACAAATGAATAATCCAGCATATTTAATGATGGGAATGAATGGAAATAACAATGGTGCCATGGGTATGGGCGGAATGAATATGATGAACATGCTTCCTTTTATGATGAGTCAGGACGGAAAAAATAATCCTGCAGCGAATCAGCAGTTTATTCAAACAATGATGATGTCACAGATGATGCCAAATTTTGATTTTTCATCATCAAATGACAATAACTAAGTGTATAAAATTAGGAATATAGATAAAAAGGAAAGAAAATGAAGATTAGTACAACACGATTTGGAGAAATTGAGGTTAATGAAGACGCAATTTTTTCATTCGTAATGCCTATGATAGGGTATGAGGATGAAGATAGGTTCGTAATAATTGACCATGGCGAAGACTCTCCATTTAAATGGATGCAATCAATGAAAACACCAGAGTTAGCATTTGTAATGACTTCTGCGATGTATTTTGATTTTGATTATGTAATTGATATACCTGATTCAGCTGTAGAAAAGTTAAAGATTGAATCAACAGATGATATTTTAGTTTTAAATGTAGCTGCAATTCCAAATAGTAATCCACGAGGAACAAGAGTTAATTTATTAGCTCCAGTTATATTAAATACAGCTCAAAAAACTGCAGGACAGATTATTTTATCAGGTTCTGGTTATGATGTTAATTTTCCATTATTTAAAGATTAAGGGTTTATCAAATGTTAATAATTACAAGAAAAAATGGTCAAAAAATCATGATAAATGATGATATCGAGATTACAATAGTAGAATCTCGAAATGGTTCTTGTAAAGTTGCAATACAAGCACCAAGAAGTTTTAAAATTTATCGTGAAGAAATATATGTACAAATCAAATTAGCAAACTTAATGGGGCAAGAATCTTCACCAGCATTGTTAGATCAAGCTTCAGAATTACTTGCTAAGAAGGACGTAAAATTAAATACTCAAATAAAAACAGCGGATACTGATGAGGAAATAATTGTAAAAGATTCTCCTAAAAAAGAGCATAAGACAAGAGTATTTGTTAAAAAGCATACGAATAATGATAAATTATAATATTGCTAAAAAACAATTAGAACAAGGGAAAACTGCTGATTGCAAAGATTATTTTAAGGAATTTGGCTATAACTTAGAATATGGTTATTGCCTAATTCTTGATGGGCAACTTTCAGAAGCGGAAACTGAATTACGTAAGGTTGATTCTTTGCGAGCAGATTGGGCGGTTAAATTAATCCCTTTTATGCGTGGTTATGTTGAGGTTTTACCTACATATTTTCAGATAAGAAATTTTTTAGAAATAGATATTAATTTATTATTACAAGCAAAACAAAATGACTTTGTTGCTTATATTTTAGGTGGCGCAGACTTATTTTATTCTGTTAATTGTGAGTCATATAAATATATAGCAAGAGTTATGATGAATAATGGGTATTTTGAAACTGCAAAAACATATTTGGATAAGGGACGTGATAAAACATATAATGATCCTGAATTACATTTTATGTATTGCCAATATTATATCCATACAAAGGAACTGGAGAAGGCTTTAAAATCAATAGAGGATTGCTTAAGAATTCTTCCAGAATATTATCCGGCAAGGCGAATAAAAGAAGCTTTGCTCATGAAATAATTTATGTTAAAATAAAAACGACCGTGCTCCACGGGGACATAGCGGACCTCTCGACCCGAACGCTTAGCGGGGTGCAGGGCCTACTGTGAGGCTTGTAGGAGTGCTATCCAAGGGATTTGTTATTGATGATAACTTAATATATGATGGCGTAAAATGTCGAACCGTGTCAGGGTGGAAACACAGCAGCACTAAGGCAACCTTTACGGGTGTTGTATTATTAAGGGGGAGATGATAAGTCCTAAAGAAGTAGTTTTATTTGCCGATAGGTAGTGGCACGGTCTTTTATATAAATGAGGACTTCTATTTATGAGAAAAATAATTGCATTAATATTAGGGTGTTTAATTTCTGTTTATATATGTAAATACTGGCCAGCTATTGCTGCTTTATTAGGACATAAACTTGCTTATATATTAATGGTTTATGTTGTAGCAATGGGTGTTATTCATTTAGGCGGTATATCTTTAAAAATATTAGCTGCATTATTTGTTTTAATAGAACCGATTGCTGATAAATATTGTTATTGGTATGAAAATACTAGATTTTATGAATGGCTTCATAGAAATGATGTTCATAAATATTAAGAGTTGTAACATATTTTTTAAGCTTTGAAATTGAAAAAATAAAATAGACTTTATTTATAATGTAAAGATGAGAGGATGTTAATATGGCACTTGGATTTACTTCACATTATAAATCAGGTGAGCAAACATTTGGTAGTTTGACTCAAATGTCTTATAATAATGATGTAGAAGCAGCAGGGACTGTTGCTAGTACCCCTAGTTTAATAATTGGACAAGATTCATCATTTTTTAATAAAAATATAAATTATGATAGTTGTGAATTTTCATCACCAGTT
Source organism: Candidatus Gastranaerophilales bacterium (assembly GCA_944324055.1). Classification (GTDB taxonomy): domain Bacteria; phylum Cyanobacteriota; class Vampirovibrionia; order Gastranaerophilales; family Gastranaerophilaceae; genus UMGS1585. Next base: position 16,375 of record CALUUV010000001.1, read on the forward strand.
GTAATTGATTATACTCAATATGCAACAATTGCTGATGGAGGATCTTGTGAAACTGCAGGTTCTGTAGCATATACTGGCGGTGCAGATTTCTCAGGAGGAGTTACATCTAGTGTTGGTGCTTCATCATTTTCTGGCGGCGCTGTATCATTCTCAGGTGGTGGCGGCGGTGGAATGAGCTGCGCATCATTTACTTGCTAAGCAATTAAATTATGGATAAGAAAAAGAAGCGGTTACCATATCGGTAACCGCTTCTTTTATTAATACTTATATAGTTTTAAACAACTTGTGATTTTTGCGCATCAAAGCATGCTTTGCATAAAACTTCACGTCCAGGAATTGGTTTAAATGGAACTTGAGTTTTTGCTCCACATTTAGAACAAACAGCATCATACATTTTTCTTCTGTTTTTTTGTCTTCTTGCTTTTCTACAATCTGGGCATCGTTTGGGCTTATTTGTAAGACCCTTTTCTGCATAAAATTCTTGTTCACCGGCGCTGAATGTAAATTCTTTGCCACAGTCTTCACAAATAAGTGTTTCATCTTGGTACATACTGTTTCTCCTAAATTTAGTGACATGAGGTACTAAAAGTACCTATAATAGCCATTATAGCTTTTTTTTAGCAAATTGCAACTTTTAATCATTAAATTTAGGGTAAGAACCAAGGTGCTTAAAGGTTTTCACGTGTTGTAACAATTTAAACATTGTTTTTGATACTTTGTCATCTAAAACGTTTCCATCAAAATCAATATAGAAAGTATATTCTCCAAGAGACTTTCTAGAAGGTCTAGATGAAATGTATGTCATGTTAATATCGTTTTCTTTTAGGATTGTAAGAATATCGCACAATGTACCAGATTTATTTTCTGTAGAAAAAGTTATACTAGTTTTGTCATTATTAGTAGTTTTATTCTTTTCCGGGTATCCAATTAGTATAAATCTTGTTTTATTAAATTTTTCATCATTGATATCAGTATCAAGCATTGGTTTATTATAAAAATTGGCAGAAAATTTGTTCCCAATAGCTGCAATCGTAGGGTCGTTTTCTGTCAAAGATCTAACAGCATTTGCCGTTGATGTTTCAGGCTCTAAAATAATATTGTCTTGAAATTTACTATATATATAATCATAACATTGAGATAATGCTTGAGGGTGTGAAATTATCTTTTTTATCTGTGAAAAATCTTTTGCATATGTTACTAAACAGTGTTCAATTGAAACTACTGTTTCTCCAAGAATTTTTATATTAGAATCATTAATTCTAGAAAGATTATCAATCGTTTCTTTAACAGTACCTTCAATAGAGTTTTCTATTGGTAATACTGCTAAGTTTTTTTTATTTTCCCAGTTATTAATTTCAGAGATTACAGCAGTTATTGTTCTCATTGGCTTTTCAACATAGCCATCGAGATTAAAAGTTTTAATAAACTGTTCTTTTGCAAAATCTGTATATGAAGTTTTTGGCCCTAAAAAATAAATTTGATTTTTCATATTGTTAATTATAGCAAATAAATTTGCAAAGATTTAATCAACATTTATAATAAATTACATAAGGAGAATAGATATATGATAATAATTATGGAACCAGGGGCTACAGAAGCTCAGATTAGTAACGTAGTAAAACATTTAGAAGATAATGATTTTAGAATTAATATAAACTACGGGGAAGTCTTTACAGTAATAGCAGCTATTGGCGATAAACGTTTAGTACAGCCTCATTCCATAAATTCATTTGATGGTGTAAGAGAGGTTAAATTAATTCAAGAACCTTTCAAACTTGCAAGTAGAGAAAGCAAAAAAGAAGACACTGTAATCGAATTTTCTAATGGTGTAAAAATTGGTGGTAATAATAAACCAGTTGTAATGGCTGGACCTTGTAGTGTTGAAGATGATTTTGATGCGTTGTTAGAAATTGCAACTGCCGTTAAAGAATCTGGTGCTGAAATCTTAAGAGGTGGAGCATTCAAACCAAGAACTTCACCATATGATTTCCAAGGTTTAGAGGAAAAAGGCTTAAAGTATTTAAGAGATGCTGCAGATAAAACTGGTCTTTTGGTAATTACTGAAGTAATGGATACATTAGATTTACCTTTAATTTGTGATTATGCTGATATAGTACAAGTTGGGGCAAGAAATATGCAGAACTTCAAACTATTAAAAGCAATAGGAAAGACTAATAAACCTGTTATGTTGAAACGTGGCCCATCTGCAGGTATTAGAGAATTTTTATTAGCTGCAGAGCATATTATGTATAACGGAAATGAGAATGTTATATTATGTGAACGTGGTATAAAAGGTTTCGATTCAAACTATACACGTAATACTTTAGATTTAGCAGCAGTGCCTGTAATAAAAAAATATTCTCATTTACCAATAATAGTAGATCCAAGTCACGCAACAGGTAAAAGATATTTAATTGAACCAATGTCAAAGGCTGCTGTTGTTGCTGGGGCTCACGGTTTGATGGTTGAAGTTCATAACAATCCTGATAAAGCTTATTCCGATGGCGCTCAAAGTTTGACTATTCAACAATTTAAAACATTAATGGCTCATTTATCTGCACTTGTAAAAGTTTTAGATGAAAGCAGAGACTTAATAGTTGTATAAGCCATATTTTACTTGAAATATTTAATATAATTTAGTACAATATTTGAGTAATTATTGGTTATGTTATGAGAGGATTTATCGAATGAAATTACACATGCAAGTGCTAATTGCCCTAGGTCTAGGTTTTAAAAGAAATTGGCACATATTCTTTGGTTTAGTAGCCGGTGTTTTAGTAGGTGCACTATTACATACTCATTCGAATCCATTTGTAATAAATGTATTGACTTTTGTTGGTCAATTATTTATCAGATTGATTCAAATGGTTGTTATTCCGTTAGTTATTTCCGCAATAGTTATTGGTATAACAAGTGTTGGTGATAATAAACAACTTGGCAAATTTGGTAAAAAAATGGTTTTATATTATGGGATAATTACCATTGCTGCAGTTGTTATCGGTGCGTTTTTAGCATTAGCATTTAAACCTGGTTTGGGTGCTGCACATTATATTAATTCTGATGTTGCAGTAGGTATCCAATCACAAGTTTCTCATACTATTGAGGTTCAAAAAGATAACTTATTGAATATTTTCTTAGGATTTATTCCTAAAAATCCATTAGAATCGATTGCTAAAGGTGATATGGTTCCAATTATAGTATTTGCATTGATATTCTCAATTGCATTAGCAAAAGTTGGAGATGTTAATCGTTCTATTGTATCTTTCTTTGAATCAGTTTTTGCAGCTACAATGAAAGTTACTGATTGGATTATGTTCTTTGCTGCACCTGGTGTATTTGCATTGACTGCAGTTTCTGTATCTTCATTTGGTATAGATATATTCTCGAGTATTTCTAAATATTTGTTAGTATTGGCGATAGGTTTTGGCTTACAACTATTTGTTGTTTATCCATTATTCTTAAAAGTATTTTCAAAAGTTCCAATATTAATGTTATACGCAGCTATTGCTGAAGCTATGATGGTTGCTTTTGGTACTGCAAGTTCTTCTGCAACATTACCTTTAACAATCGCTTGTTGCGAAAAGAGAGGTATTTCTCATAAAGTTTCAAGCTTTGTATTACCTCTAGGTGCTACTTTAAGTATGGATGGTACTGCGTTATTACAAACAGTTGCAGTTATCTTCTTAACTCAAGCTTATGGTGTTGCTTTAACTCCATTCTTAATTATTCAAATTGCATTGTTAGCAATTGTTGCATCAAGTACTTGTGCTGGTATCCCTGGAGCTGGTTTAATAACTATTGCTTTAATATTAAATGGTATGGGATTATCTCCAGAACAATTAGTTGCAGGTTTCGCATTCTTATTTACAATAGAAAGATTGACAGATATGATGAGAACCTTAATCAATGTTACATCAGATGCTGTTGTTGCGGCAGCTATTGCTGATAATGAAAATGAAATTAATTATGATTTATTAACTAATCCATCATCTTATAACGAGATTATTTAATTAAAATTGTATAAACTAAAAAGTCCTCAAGATAAATTTCTTGAGGACTTTTTTATAAAAAATATTTATTCGATGATTCTTTTGTTTAATTTTAAAATTGCACTGTGTCTTGATGTAGTACAGTTTTCTTTTCTGTAAGAGAAGAACAAATTGTTATTACAACTTGTGCAGTAAGGACAAACATCAATATTTTCTCTAGGAACACCAATATCAAGAAACTGTTGTTTGTTTATACCTTTTAAATCAACATAGATTTTATCATATACAGTTGTATAGTATGGTGTAATATCTTCCACTGTCTCTTTTAATTGGTTATAAACATCTTCTCCTACTGAATAACAGCAAATTGCAATTGTAGGTCCGATTACTATATATAAATCTTCTGGTTGAGATAGATATTTTTCTTGCATTAGTTCAAATGTTTTGGGACCAATTTTTGCAACGGTTCCTCTCCAACCAGCATGTGCAATTGCTCCAACATTATGTTTTTTATCATATAAAATAATAGGAGTACAATCTGCAAAGTTTAGATATACTGCTTGTTCATAATTATCTAAAATTAAAGCATCAGTATTAGGGTATGCTTCTAGTGTTTTATTTGCAATTCTAACATTTGCAGAATGTGTTTGAGTTGGTGATACCAATCTCATTGTATCTATATCAAGATATGCACATATATCTATTTTATTTTGTTTTATAGTGTCTTGTAAGTATTCTTCTTGCGACCTGATAACAGTTTCTCTAGTTGTAAAGAAATGTTCTGCTTCAGGAATTAAATCAGAATATATTACGCCTTTTTTATTTATGAATTTAACGTGAAACATATCATCATCGTAGAATAAAATATTAAAAATGTACAATACTTTTTCTAGAGTAAATTTACATTGAATTTTATTTGATATACAATCAAATTAAAGGGCAATATAAGAAAAGAAGGGGTTTATATGAAGGTTTCATTAAATTGGTTAAATGAATTAGTTGACTTAAGAGATATAGAAGTTGAAAGAATAGCTCATGAATTGACTATGAGTGGTTTAGAAGTAGAGTGTGTTGAAGAACTTAAGCCTCAATTTTCTAATATTGTAACAGCAAGAATTGAAAAAATAGATAACCATCCAAATGCAGATAAATTGCATTTAGTAACAATAAATAATGGCTCTGGTTTAAAAACAGTTGTTTGTGGCGCTCAAAATATTCAAGAAGGACAAATTATTCCTTATGCTTCTGTTGGAAGTAATGTATTAGATAGAAAAACTGGCGAACAATTTACATTAACACCTGCAACTATAAGAGGCGTAGAATCTCAAGGTATGTTATGTTCTGATGATGAGTTAGGTGTTGCTGATAGAAATTATCAAGAAGAAGATGGTATTTTAATCTTAAATAGGTTATTCCCTAATGTTGAAATAGGTCAAAACGTTGAGGATGTTTTAGGTTTTGAAAAAGACATGATTTTGGATGTTGCTCCAACTGCAAATAGAGGAGACCAATTGTCAGTTGTTGGTGTTGCCAGAGAATTATCTGCAATTTTTGATAGACCTTTAAAGTTCTCTTATTTAATCCCTACAAGAGATTGCTCAACAGATGCATTCAAAGTTGAGATTAAAGATAATGATGTTTGTAAATATTATTCAATTGGTTTGTTAAGCGACGTTGTAATAAAACCATCTCCAGATTGGATGCAAAAACGTTTAATCGCATCAGGAATGCGTCCTATAAATAATGTTGTTGATATAACAAATTATGTTTTATTAGAATATGGAACTCCATTACATGCTTTTGATAGAGATAAATTAAATGGTTATCTATGTGTAAGAAGAGCTCAAAATGGTGAAAAACTTATTACTTTAGATGAAGTAGAAAGAGAATTAACAACAGATACAGTATTAATTGCAACAGAAAAAGAAGGAGTTTGTGCTGCAGGTGTATTTGGTGGTGCTAACTCAGAAATTGATGATAATACTAAAAATATTGCATTAGAAGCAGCATATTTCCCAGCACCAACAACAAGAAAGAGTGCTAGAAGTATCGGTTACAGATCAGATGCAAGTGCAAGATTTGAGCATGGTATTGATATAGAAGCTGTAAAACCTGGCTTAATGCGTGCAATGCAATTATTGAACGAGTATGCAAATGCTCAAGTTGAAGGAATTGTTGAAACTGGGGTTAATAAACTTGATCCAATTGAAATAACATTAAGATTTTCACAAGTTAAAAAATTATTAGGTTTATCAATCGAACCAAGTAAATGTGTTACTATTCTTGAACGTTTAGGATTCAAAAAACTTGGTGGAAATGATTTAGCTGCAAAATTTGAAGTTCCATCTTTCAGAGCAAATGATGTTACAAGAGAAGTTGATTTAATAGAAGAAATCGCAAGAATTAATGGTTATGATAAAATTGCTCCAACATTACCTAATAAATCATCAACTCCAGTAATTACATTAGAAGAAAGAACAAAGAAAAAAATCCACGAAATAATGTTATCATCAGGACTTGATGAATTAGTTACTCCATCTTTAATTGGAGAACCATTATTAAAACAATTTGATATTATTTATAATCCAGAAACTGCAGTAAAAGTTGAATATCCTGCAAGTGAAGAATATACAATGTTGCGTCAAACAATGGCAGCAAGTTTATTGAATTGTATGAAATATAATTATGATAATGGTCAAAAAGTATTTTGGGGTTATGAATTTGGAAAAATTTATCATAAAGTTTCAGAAGCCAATGAAAAAGATGCTGGTGTAAAAGAAACACAAGTATTAGAAGGTGTTATAACTGGTGTAAAAGAACATTCTAAATGGCAATCAACAGGAGAAGTTGATTTCTTCACAGTTAAAGGTATTGTTGAAAATCTAATGGATGAATTAGGTTTGTCAAAAAGAATTAAGCTTACAACATTGGCAGAATCACCTTTAGCTGATACTCATAAAACATTACATCCATATAGAACTGCAGTAATGTTATTGTTAGGTAAACAACCTGAAGTTATTGGTTATTATGGACAAATTAATCCTGAATTGAGAGATAAATTAAAAATGAAACAGGATGCATTTCTATTTAAAGTAGATTTAGATATGGTATTCAATAATATTAACGAAACGGTACCTCGTTATAAGAAGTTACCACAATTCCCTGAGGTTCAAAGGGATTTAGCTATGATTATTCCAAATGATATTTCTTATGCGGATATTGAAAAAGCTATTAAGAAAGGTGTTAACAATAACTTATTCAATGGTTGTGATATTTTTGATATCTATCAAGGTGAACATGTTCAAGATGGATTCAAAAGTATTGCTTGTAGAATTAAAATGTTAGATCCTAATACAACATTGACAGATGATACAATTGAAACACAAATGGCAAATGTAAGAGCTAACTTGAAAAAGACTTTTGCTGAATTATCATTTAGAGAATAATTTAATAGGACATATGCTATGAAGAAAATCTTAATAAGCTTGTTATTTGTATTATTAATGTCATTACAAGCATTTGCTGATATTGTTCCATATAGAGTTAATGATGTTCCTGCTGGAACTTTAGGAGTATATCAGCCTACAAATGGTATTAAGTTGTATGCAAAACCAGATTTAAGTTCAAAAGTTTTATTTGAAAAAAAATGGTCTTATTTAAATGTGTTATCTACTGATTATGTTGATAATTTATTTGCAATATTGTTGCCTAAAAAAGAATTATCTTTTGTTTATGCAACGGACATGGATGAAGATTTTGTTCAAGTTTTTTATGATAAAACGAATAAATCTTTAGGCTGGGCTTATAAAGAGGATAATTTCCAATTTTTACCTTGGATTACATTTTATAACATGTATGGAAGAAAATATGGCTTAAAATTATTAAAAGATGCTCCAAATACAGTTTTAAATGTACATTCTAGAAGTGATATTAATTCTCAAATTATAGGTAAGTTAAATAGACCTAAAGAAATAAGATTAACAACAATTCAAGGTAACTGGGCTTTGGTAACAGTTTTAAATATTGATAATAAAGTTGATACAGGTTTTATCCAATGGAGAGGTGAAAATGGTGAACTTTATTACTTCCCATCTATTAAATAATTAGTTAACAGGAACTTTAATAACAAGTTTTCTTACATGGTGAACTTCATTATTAATAGATATTGATGGTTTGTGAGCATTCTCAGGGTATAAGATAAGAAAATCTCCTGTTTTCATTTCAATATCGTCCCAAGAATTTGCAGTTAAGAATTCTATATCTTTATCTTCATCATAAGCAATTTCTGTTGTGCAATTTTTATAGTCACAAACACTAATTTTTTCTTGTCCGGCTAACATAAATTGAATATCAATATATTTGCGATGAGCTTCAAAAAGTGCATCTTCTTTTGTGTAGTAAGTTTGAAGATTTGCCCATATTTCATTATCAATATTAATCTTTCCATCTGGAATATTATTAAAATTAGTGTTTTTTAAGTATTCAATTGCTTTTTGTATTTTTGGATTATTTTCATTAATTAAATTTTTCATATAATAATTTTAATACAAAAAAATTGACAATAAAATATACCTTTGGTATATTAGTAGAAAAATATACTAATAGAAAATTCTACTAATAGATTTGATATTACAAAATATTAAAAAAGTGCCATTGAATTTATCTATAATATAATTCATGTAGATAGATTATACTTGGGAGAGATTATGCGAAAAAAGATAATAATAATAGTATGTATTGTTTTTGGTGCAATACTTTTCAGATATTTATTTACATCATTGATGACTTATCTTGCACAAGAGAAGAGAAAGGCATCTTTAGTTCCGCCTGTAACAGTTGTAACTGTTACGCAAACTGAAAAACAAAAGAGCTTTGAGGTTCCAGCACGTGTTGTTTCAAAATCTCAAATTCAAGTAAATGCTAGAATTAGTGGTTATTTGACTAAGAGCTATTTTAAAGAAGGTGATTATGTTAAAGCTGGTCAAGTTTTATTTGAAATAGAACCCCAAGAATACGTATTAGCAGCCCAACGTGCTAGAGCTGATGTAGAGAGAGTAAGAGCACAACAACTTTATTATGATAAACAAGCAATAAGGGCTCAAAAACTTGTACAGAAAGATTATATTGCTCGTTCTGAATATGATAATGCAGTATCACAAAGAGATGCATATCGAGCTCAAACAGTATATGCAGAAATGGCATATCGTGATGCAATGAGAAATTTATCATACACTCAAGTAAAAGCTCCTGTTTCAGGAAGAGTTGGGATTATATCAGTAACAGTAGGTAACTATGTAACATTAAATTCTGGAGCTTTAACTACTATTTATAGTACAAAACCTATGTATGTTACATTCCCATTGGAAATGCAACAATATTCTACACTAACAAGTATTGATGGTGGAGATGCTCATATAAATAGAAAAGTTGAGTATATCTTCAGTAATGGTGATAAATATGATAAACCAGGTATCCAAGATTTCAGAGATAACAAGGTTGATGAATCAACTGGTACAATCAAAATGCGTGCTACATTTGCAAATGAAGATGATGCTTTGATTTCTGGAGATTTTGGAAGAATTATAATTTATTCTAATAAAATGGCAAAAGTACCTACAATACCATCTAAAGCAATACAAGAAAATCAAGAAGGTAAGTATGTTTATGTATTAGATGAAAAAGGTTTGCCAAAACTTGTACATATAAAAACTCAAGGCCAAGATGGTGATAATACACTTGTATCAGAGGGATTAGAAATAGGACAACAAGTTTTAACAACTGGTATTCAAAAGGTAATTCCTGGAACTCCTGTTAGAATCGTTCAGGAGGAAGTTGTAGAAGAAGCTCCTGTTGTAAAACAGAATATTTTTCAAAAAATATTTAATAAAATAAATAAAATTTTAAAACGAGGTAAAAATTAATGGCAGGTAATTTATTTGTAAGAAGACCAAAACTCGCTATTATTATTTCATTAGTAATTATTCTTGCAGGTTTAATTGCAATGACTCACTTGCCAGTTGAAGAATATCCTTCAATTACACCTCCGCAAGTAATTGTATCTGCAACATATAGTGGTGCGAGTTCAGACGTAATTGCATCAACTATTGCTGCACCTGTAGAGTTACAATTAAATGGTGTAGAAGATATGATTTACATGTCTTCTGATTCCAGAAACGGATCTTATAAATTAACCATATACTTTGCAGTTGGTACAGATCCTGATATGGCTCTGGTAAACGTTCAGAACCAATTGCAACTTGTAACTCCGAGATTGCCTGAAGAGGTAAAAAGATATGGTTTGACCGTAAAAAAATCTACTGGTGGTCCAGGTTGTTTAATGATGTCTTTGCGTTCTCCTCATGGAACTTATAAGTCATTATATTTGGCAAACTATGCGACTTTATTTTTAAAAGATGAGTTAGCCAGAATTCCTGGTGTTGCAGAAGTAAATATATTTGGTGCCGGTGAATATTCTATGAGAATATGGCTTAATCCAGAGAAAATGGCAAGTTTAGGTGTATCTACTACAGATGTTCAAAATGCCATAGCTGCACAAAACGTTCAAACCCCAGCAGGTGACTTAGGGGTTGAACCAATGGTAGATCCTCAAGTTTTAAAATATACATTAAGAACTAAAGGTAGATTAAAAGAAGTATCAGAATTTGAAAATATTGTTGTAAGAGCAAATCCTGATGGGTCTAATATCAAAGTTAAAGATATAGCAAGGGTTGAATTAGGTGCAAACAGTTATACTTCAATTTCAAGGGTTGAAGGTGCAAATAACGCAATGATTTCTATTACTCAATTACCAGATGCCAATTCTATTGATGTAGTTAATAGAGTAAAAGCACGAATGGAAGAATTGAGTAAGCAGTTCCCTAAAGATATTATGTATGCAGTTCAATATGATGATACTTTATTCGTTAGAGAATCTATTCATGAAGTAATAAGTGCGATTGGTTTAGCAGTTCTTTTAGTAAGTATTGTAACCTATTTATTCTTAGGAACATTTAGATCTGCATTTATTCCATTCTGTGCGATTCCAGTATCATTAATTGGTGTATTTATATTTATGGGATTATTTGGTTTTTCTATCAACCTATTAATCTTATTTGGTTTGGTACTGGCAGTTGGTCTGGTTGTAGATGATGCGATTGTTGTATTAGAAAATACACAAAGGCACATTCAAGATGGCAAGTCTCCTAAAGATGCAACAGAGATTACAATGGAAGAAGTATTTGGTGCTGTTGTTGCAACCTCTCTTGTATTGATGGCTGTATTTGTTCCAGTATCATTTATGACTGGTATTACAGGGCAAATGTTTAGACAATTTGCTTTATGTTTAGCAACATCAATTGGTTTGTCAACAGTTGTTGCGTTAACATTATCGCCTGCTTTATGTTCAATTATATTGAAGTCTGGTGGAGATGAAAAAGCTGACTTTGAATTTATTCAAAAGTTTGATGATTGGTTCTTAAAAGTAAGAGAGTCTTATTTAAAAACTGTTCATTATTTTGTTTCATCACCTAAGAAAACATTAAAGTTTTTATTATGGGTATTTATATTCATTTTATTTATGTTCTTTATAATTCCAAAAGGATTTTTACCTTCAGAGGATAAAGGTGCTTTATTTACACAGTTACAACTTCCTGATGGTGCTTCTGTTTCTCGAAGTGACCAAGTAGGTGCTGAAGTTGCCGAACGTATTTCTAAAATTCCTGGAGTAAAAAGTACGCTTGAAGTAGCAGGTTATTCTGGTGAAAATACTGTATTAATTGTTTCTATGCTAGATGAATGGTCTGAACGTAAAAAATCATCATTATCAATGGAATCAATTCAGCGTAAAATAGGTCAAGAGTTTGCAAATTATACAGAAGCAACTGTTGCAACATTCCCACCTGCATCTATTTCAGGTATGAGTATGTTTGGTGGTTTTGAATATCGTTTATTAGATAAGGGGGATAGAACTCCTGAAGAATTATATAATGTAAGTAAACAATTTATGGCTGATGCTTCAAAAGATCCAATGTTCCAAAGATTGTTTACTACTTATAGTGCAGCTTTGCCTCAAATTAAAATTGTAGTTGATGAAGAAAAAGCAATGGCACAAGGTGTTGATATTGCATCTATTTATAATACTTTATCAAACTTTTTAGGTGCAACTTATATAAACGACTTTAACAGATTTGGTCGTGTTTATCGTGTGTATATACAAGCAGATGCGCCTTATCGTGTTAAACCAAATGATTTAAGTAAGTTGTATGTTAAAAATAACAAAGGTGGTATGGTTCCATTAACTTCAGTTGTTCATACTGAAAATGTAATTGGTCCATATACAATTACTCGTTATAATATGTATCCATCAGTAATGATAAGTGGTACTCCAAGAAGCAACATAAGTTCTGGGCAAGCTATGGAAGAAATGGAAATGCTATCAGATAAGTTGTTACCAGATGATATGGGGTATAGTTGGTCAGGTACATCTTTGCAAGAAAAAGAATCTGCTGGACAAATTGGACCAATCTTAGCTATGGCATTAACATTCGTGTATTTGTTCTTGGTAGCTTTATATGAAAGTTGGACATTACCAATTGCCGTAATGTTGATTTCTCCAGTTGCTTTAATTGGTGCATTATTCTTCCAATATATTTCAGGATATGCTCTTGATATATATGCTCAAATCGGACTTGTAATGTTAGTAGGTTTGGGTACAAAACAAGCTATTTTAATTGTTGAGTTCGCTAAAGACGCGATGGAAAAAGATGGAATGAATTATGTTGATGCTGCTATGGAAGCTGCGAAACTAAGGTTCCGTGCTGTTATGATGACCAATATTGCATTTATTTTAGGTTTATTACCTTTAGTATTTGCACATGGTGCAGGTGCAGGTAGCCGTCATTCAATTGGTATGACAGTATTTGGTGGTATGATAGCTGTTTCTTTCATCGGAAGTATTTTAGTTCCTGCATTCTTCGTTATGATTAATGAAATGAAGGAATGGTATTATGCTGGCGGATTTAAAAAAGTTGGAGGCTTTTTAAAGATCTTTGGTGTTGATTTATTTAAGAAAGCTATGCAGAAAATAAAGGAGATGAAAAGTGGTAAATAAGATGAAGAAATTTATAATTTGCTTATTATCATTAATATTATTTTCATCTTCAGTATTTGCGAATGAAGTTGGTAATACTATTAATAAAACTGAATATCCGGATTCAAATATGGTTGAGCCAACTAAACAAGATGATTTTGTGATAGAAGGTGGAGTTGCAAAATATATTGATGTTGATTTAGAAGATTGCTTGAAGTTTGCATTAGGTAACAATCCAAAAATACAAGCTGCTATTCAAGATGTTTTTGCATCTGATTATAGAATTAAACAAGCTTGGTCAAATTGGTTCCCTTCTATTAGTTGGCAAACAGGTTATACCAGAATTAAACAATTACAGTTATCAGATGTATTCCAAAGAAATTTGATATTTAACTACTATGTATTAGGAACAATATCTGTTTCTGAAATGTTGTACGATTTTGGGGTAACTCAGAATACTGTTACAATAAGAAAATTAGAAAATGAACAATACAAAATTGTATTAACAGAAACTGTTAATACGGTTCTTAGAGATGTAAAAAATGCTTATTATAATGTTCTTTTAGCTTATGAACAACAAAAAGTTGCAGAAGATACTGTTGAACAATATGAAAAATTTTATGAACAAGCAAAAGCATTTTATGAGGCAGGAACAAATCCAAAGGTTGATGTAACAATTGCAGAAGTTAATTTAAGTAATGCAAAATTAACCTTAATTCAGGCTGAAAATGCCGTTGATATTGCAATGGCTAAGTTGAATAATGCAATGGGTTTACCATATATGAATAAATATAATATTATGGACCATTTAAAATATAACCCTTGTGATTTATCTTTAACTCAAGCTGTTGAAATTGCAAAGCAGTCTCGTCCTGATTATAAATTGGCAGAGGTAAAAGTTCAGACTGCTAACCAAAATGTAAAATTATCTAAAAAAGCTTGGTATCCACAATTGCAATTTGATGCAAATTATTCAATAGGTGGTAAGTCTTGGGTTTCAAATTACGGTTATAATATTGGAGCTTATTTAAATTTCCCAACAGTTAATGGTATGTTGATTAGAAACCAAATTAAAGAAGCTCAAACAATGCATACAAAAGAGATTGCAAATTCTCATCAAGCTCAAAATGATATTTATTTAGAAATTCAAAATGCTTTTTATAATTTAATTGAAAAGAAAAATAAGATTCCTGTATCTACACTTCAAGTAAAACAAGCTAAAGAAAACTATGATTTATCTTATGGTAGATATTCTGTTGGAGTAGGTAATCCTGTTGAATTAAAAGAAGCACAAGTTCAATATGCTACAGCTAGAATGCAGTATAACAATACATTGTATGAATATAATACTGCAAGGGCCGATTTGGAAAAAGCTATTGGTAAAAATATTGTAGCTGGTTCTGTTGAGTTAAAGAAAGAGGAACCAAAGGCTCAAAAAACAGTAACTGTTAAAAAAGTTGAGGATAAAACTACAAGTAATGAAAATAAACAAAGTAAACAAAATAATTGTAGTTCTCCAGTAAAGAAAAAATATTATAAAAATAAAGTTATAAGAGGGTTACATAACTTCTTCTCATATCCTGATGATATTTCATAATTGATTGTCATATTTGTTTAATATATAATTAAGTCAGGAATAGTTAACGGTAAGAAAGGAAAATAAAATGTTAGATATTAAACTTATTAGAGAAAATCCAGAAAAAATTAATGAGTTATTAAAAAGAAGAAATCCTGACTTATCGATAGATGAAGTTTTAAAAATTGATGAAGAACGTCGTAAAGTTCAAACAGAAGCTGATGAATTGAGAGCAAAAAGAAAAAATGATTCTCAAAAAATCGGTATGATGAAAAAGAATGGTGAAAATACTGATGCAATACAAGAAGAAGTTAGAGCATTAGGTGACAAGATAAAAGAACTTGAAGAAAAACAAGTTGAGTTAGATAATGCACAACGTAATTTATTATTGCATATCCCAAATATTCCAGATGAAACAACTCCAATTGGACCAACAGAAGATTATAATGTTGAAGTTTCAAGATGGGGGGAACCAACTAAGTTTGATTTTGAGTATAAAGCTCATTGGGATATATGTGAAGAAAAGAAAATTGTTGATTTTGAACGTGGTGTAAAAATATCACAATCAAGATTTACTTTATATAGAGGTAAAGGTGCAAGATTAGAAAGAGCTATTATTAATTTCTTCTTAGATCAACATACTGAAAATGAAGGTTATGAAGAAATCTTACCTCCATTTATGGCAAATGCAGCTACTATGACTGGTACAGGTCAACTTCCTAAGTTTAAGGAAGATATGTATAAATGTGTTGATGAAGATTTGTACTTGATTCCAACAGCTGAAGTTCCTGTAACAAATATTTATTCAGGTGAAATTTTATCTGAAGATGATTTACCAAAATATATGACTGCATATACACCTTGTTTCAGAAGAGAAGCAGGTTCTGCAGGTAAAGACACAAGAGGTTTGATAAGAGTTCACCAATTTAATAAAGTTGAAATGGTAAAACTATGTACACCTCAAACAAGTGTAGAAGAACATGAAAAACTTACCCAAGATGGTGAAAGAATGCTTCAATTATTAGGTTTACCTTATAGAAGAGTTGCTTTATGTACATCTGATATAGGTTTCTCTGCTAATAAATGTTATGATTTAGAAGTATGGATGCCTTCTTATAACGCATATAAAGAAATTTCTAGTTGTTCTAATTTTGGTGATTACCAAGCAAGACGTGCCAATATTAGATATAGAGATAAAGAAACTGGAAAAACACAATTTGTTCATACAATTAATGGTTCTGGTCTTGCAGTTGGTAGAACATTTGCTGCTATTATTGAAAACTTCCAACAAGCAGATGGTTCTGTTGTAATACCTGAAGTATTAAGAAAATATACTGGTTTTGATGTATTATAAGTTAATAAACTAGCAAAAAAATATTAACTCCTGTTTTCTATATAATGTGTAGATTATAGGAGTTTTTTAATGAAAGTATCTGGAATTAGTAATCAGATTAGAACAATATCTCAAGTAGTAAAAAATAATAAAAATGAAGCTGTTTCAATTGCTAGGAGATATTCTCAAACGAAAAATGTTAATAAGGCAACAGCTAAAGTTGTTGAGGCTAAAGCTGTAATTAAACATGTGTTAAAACCTTTTTTCGATTGGGCTTCTAAAAAATCAGATACTATAAAAGTTATTAAAGAGACTGCTAATAAAGTAAATCGCAATATTAATAAGCATGTTGGTCGTGCAATGGATAAAAATCCTAAGGCCTCAAAAATTATTGCTGGAGTTCGAGGTGTTGATGCATCTTTACCTGCAATAGGAACTGCAGCTTTGGTCGTTTCAGGTGTTAAAGATGTCAAAGATGCTAAAAAGGAGAAAGGTACAACTGCTGGAATTAAAGAAGCTGGTAAATCTTTTGTTCGTGTTACAACAAGCGCAGCAATGGCAACGGCTGGTGCATTATTAGTTCCTGTTCCTGGCATGGCAACAGCTGGTTGGTTAGTTGGAGAAAATCTAGCAAAACTTGCAGTTGGTAAACCTTATTCTGCAAAAAATAAGACTCCAGATGATAAAGAAGTTAAAATTGATAAAGATTAATTATTCTGTCTATTTTCTTCTCGTTTTATGTAGTTGCAATCACTTTCAAGGCGTTTGTCTTCCATTGCATCAATAAGTTCTTGGATATCTTTAATTTGTCCAAGTTCAAAACCTACTTCTGCTAAAAGAACACAATCATTACAAAGTCTATAATTTCCATATTGAATAGAACCAGCTAAACAAGCTTCTTCTCCACAAGCATCACATTGGAAAAATTCGTTTTCTGAATCAGGATTATCATCAATATCGTCTTTTTTCATTTGTTCAACAACAAGTTGCATTTTTTTTACAACTTCTTCTTTTGATTTGTTCATCATTATCCCTCAACTAATTCTTTCATTTCTTTAACTGCTTGTGCTAATCCAACAAATACCGCTCTTGCAATTATGCTATGACCAATATTTAATTCTACTAAATCTGGTATTTCGTGCATTCTTTTTACGTTTTCATAATTTAAACCGTGACCAGCATTAACTTTTAGACCTAAGGTTTGTGCAAATGTTGCAGCACCTTTTAATGCTTGGAATGTTTCTTCTTCTTTTTCTGTTCCGAAGTATTCTGAATACTGTCCTGTATGTAATTCAATAAATTGTGCTCCTGTTTTATATGCTGCAGAAACTTGAGTTATATCAGGATCAATAAACATACTAACTTCGATTCCCTTTTCTACAAGAGGTTTTACAAAAGCAATAGCTCTATCTATTTGTCCAGCAACATCAAGGCCACCTTCTGTGGTTAATTCTTGTCTTTTTTCTGGAACAATACATACTGCATCAGGTTTTAGTTCTAGTGCAATTTTTTGCATTTCATCTGTCATTGCCATTTCAAGATTTAATCTTGTTTTTGGTAATTGTCTAATTGCCTTTACATCTGCATCTTTTATATGTCTTCTATCTTCTCTTAAATGAGTTGTAATAGATTCAGCACCTACATCTTTGCAAATTCTTGCGGCTGTAATAACATCAGGGTCTATTCCCCCTCTTGCATTTCTTAATGTTGCAACGTGATCGATATTAACTCCTAATAGCATTTTAATCTCCTTTTTGATTAATGTGAAGTAATGCTGTATATGTAGGTAAAATAGTAATATTACTTCTGTCAGCTCCTTTTCCGCTAACAAATCTTACTGCTTCATCTATATTAGGTATTACTTTAACATTGTTTATTCCTGCATATTTTAATCTGACAGCCATATCATAGGCTCTTGTACCAGATGTGATGATTGTCTTTTTAGCTTCTCTTAATAATTCAAAATCTGTATCCCATAGCCAAGATACATCTCTACCATCAGCATAATTGTCATTGATGATTATTAATATATTAGAATTGTAATCAACAGTTTTTAATACTTCACTTGCTCCTGTTGGGTTTTTAATTAATTGAATTATAGCTTTTCTACCATTAATTTCTTTTATTTCACTTCTTCCAAAAGCTGATTGGTAAGTATCTAATGCTTTTTGTATATCGGTTATTCCTAATTCAAATGCTGTTGCAATTGCTGCAAGAGCATTATATGCGTTGTATAAACCTAATAAAGGAATTTTGAATACATAATTTTGTCCATTATAATTCATTTTTATTACAGAATAATCATCATAAATTACAACATCAGCAGAATATTTGCAATCAGGTCTTTTATATCCGCAATTACAGTAGTAGTGTCCTTGTTGAGCATAAAAACGATTAGTATATTGAAGCTCTCCTCCACACCAAGGACAATTTAATATTTCCATAGGTGCTTTAGATTCTATATTTTTATTATGGTATTCTACACTATTAAATCCATAATATATTGGCTTTTTATCTCCAAGAGGTCTGAAATTTACAACTAGTGGATCATCTGCGTTTAAGATAAGTTGTAAATTCTTATTTTTATCAATTGCATTTTGTATTTTTTTCGCAGTTGTACTAAGTTCTCCATATCGATCTAGTTGATCTCTAAATAGGTTAGTAATTACTAAATAGTCAGATTGTATATTTTCATATAATTTTGCTAAATATGCTTCATCTGATTCGATAACAGCATAATCATAACGCTTTAACGGAGATATTCCTAAAACAAATGTATTGGCAATCCCTGTAAGCATATTTGCTCCTTTAGAATTGTTAAGTACAGAATGTTTTGTATCTCTTAGAATATGTGATATTATCCCTGATGTTGTAGTTTTTCCGTTAGTACCAGTAATAGTTACGCATTGTTTCATGTATTTAGAAACTTCTTTAAGGAAATCTGGCTCAATTTTTAAGGTAATCATTCCAATAAAAGATGTCCCAGATGTCTTCCCGTGTATTTTAATCATTAATGATAAGAATTTTGCGAGTATTAATAATAAGTAAAATTTAATCCTTTTCATAAAATAGTACTCCAAGCGGATTTGCAATATTTATCAACTACATATATAATCATATAATAGTACAAAAAAGTAATTAGTAAAAATGTTTTTTTTAATAGCGATAATATTCATATTCCAAATAATTTTATTAGCTGTAATAATCTCATTCTTGTTGAATGTAGATATTAGCATTTTATTGTTGATAGATAAATTTGAAATGAATAATGTTTGGATGCGAACAAAAATGTCAACAGTTGAAAATATTTTTACTGATTTAAAATTTATACTAATAAAAAAGTTTAATAAGATAGATAAAAAACAAAAAAAGATACTAATTAGTCAGATAATTAATATATTAGAGTGGCTCTTGCTGCTATTTGTAAAACCCAAAGGAAAGAAGTTTTTATTAGGTTATAAGTTCTCTAAACTTCTATATAAAGAGTTGTCAACTATGAAAAATATGGTATAATTTATTGAGAGGTGAAAAATGAGTGAAAATAAATCATCAATAGGGTTTGGGCTAGGATTAATCGCTGGTGTTGTAGGCGGTATAATTGCTGGTGTTTTGTATGCTCCAGAAGCTGGAGATAAAGCAAGAAATAAATTAAAAAATACAGTTTGTGATTTAGCTGAAAAACATTCCCCTGAAGTAAATATTGCTAAAAAACGAGCATTTGAATCAATTGATTTATTCTGCTATAAGTTAGAAAGGCAATATAAAAAATTTAATAATATGTTAAAATCTAAAAAAATGCGTAAAGCAAAAGAATTAGAAGATACAGAATACGATTTTAATTAAGGAGATTTTTATGGATACAGCTAGTCTATATCAGGGGCTAACTTTCCTTGCTTGGACAAGTGCGGGCTTTTTGATAATTGTTGGACTATTTCTAATAAAAGTATTATTCGACTTATCTAGTTTGCTAAAGTTGATGAAGCAAACAGCTGATATAGTAAAAACATCTGCAAAGCCTATATTTTCTGATGTTACAGAATCTGTAAGTATTATTACTAAATATGTAAAAAAAGCAGATACAAATATTTCAAAATTTAATAATATATCAGGAAAGGTTTCTAAGATTGTAATATCTATGATATCTAAAACATCTGCAATATCAGGTGTTGTTTTAAAAGGTATTTTTAGTTTAGTTAAGTCTTTTAAAAAATAAGTAGGTTTAACTAGCCTGATTGATAATGCTTTTGATTTTTAATGTACTATAATGAATTTGTAAAGGAGATATAAATATGTCAATATCAAGATTTTTAGCAGGATTCGCAGTAGGAGCTAGTATTGGTGCTCTTGCAGGAATTCTTTTAGCTCCTCAATCTGGAGAAGAAACAAGAGAAATGTTAGGTTCTATGGCAAAAGATGTTGCTGATAAGACTGATGAAACAGTTAAAGATATCCAAGAAAAAGCTGATACTATTGTTTCTGATATGCAGAAAAAAGGAGATGAAATTATATCCAAGATTCAGGATTTAATTAACAAACAAAAAGAAGAAGTTATGGAGTAATCCATAACTTCTTCTTTTTATCCTTTTATATTTAGTGGTTCTGTTCTGTCAGGGATATATTTTTTGTAATTCGGATATTTATTTCTTAACCTTGGAGGTAATGTTTTAAAAGCTTCTTGAGGAGGGATGTCATACTTAGAAATATCAACATCAATCCCATTCTTATGCAGGGTATCTTGAAGTACATATGGATACCATTCATAACCTTTAAGCTTACCTTTATAAATGTTTTTGATAATATCATTTACATATTTTTGAGAATTATCAGGTATATCAGGGTGCATTTTCATAAAAGCTTTAAGAGGTAAATTCCCTCTTTCTTCATTTCTTGCTCTACTTACAAGCATAAAGTTGTCAGCTTCGTTATCACCACCCATAGAATCTGCTTCAATGTGTTCAACTGATGCAACTGATTGATTTAATAGTCTTTCTGTTATTTCTTTATCTGAACGATCGGCATATTTTATTACAAAAGCATTGACGCTTGTATTTGATGTAGGTAATTCTCTTGCTATTTGTACTATATTTTTAAATTCATCATTATATTCTGGAATATATTGGTGTTTTAAATCTATTATTAAATCAAATGGTGTTTTGCCGTCTTTAGCATGATTTAATGGTTCTGTTTCAAACCTTTCACCTGCTTCCGCTAAATCTGATAAACCATAAAATTTTCGATTTTTTAATAAATCTTTTTCTGTTTTATCTAATATGTCTTCGCATTGAAGCATTAAAAGTTTTTCAATAAATACTTTACGTTTGAATGAATGTTGATCTGTGTTTTCAATTAATATTCTTCTGCGCCCGTCTGCAACTTCATCGAGTACAAGTTTTCTATTTTTAGGAGAAATATTTTTTGCTGCATCCTCTATTTTATTAAAGATTTCTGTTTGTTCTTGCTGCAGTTTTTTTATACAATTTGGTTTTTGTTGTCTTAAAACTTTGGAAAAACTTATAAAATAATCTTTTTTTGTTTTATATTCGAAGAATTTGTATACATCATGCTCTACAGGTAGCATTGATTTTTCATATTTTTTTAAATATCTTATTTTCTTTTGAGAATTATTTATTTGTGATAAATCATGAGATATTTGTTCCATTTCTTGGAACGTTAATAATTTTATTCCACTATATGGGTCTGTAATATTTTTCAATCCTTTTAAGAATCTGCCATTAGATGTATTATTTCTTCTTTCATACGAACCAAAGTGTAATAGATTTTGTGTTTTAGAAAAAGAATCTGTTTCTAATTTATTTCCAATCATTACAGCATTCTTGTTTATGCTACATTTTATTGGTGATGTAGCATTTGCGTTGTTATTATTGTTACATATTAGTTTTGGAAATAAATTGAGCATAATAATCCACACACATTTATATTTATATAAAACATTTTTTGTGAAAAATTTGCTAGTTTATATTTTAATATTTACAATTTCAAATAAATTTTCAATAGGGGTGTAGTAATTATTATCATATAGGGCTTTGAATAAATCATAAGTTTGTGGAGCAAGTTCTTTTGTTTTGTCTATGTCAATGTAGAGACCTTCAATAAATCTTGCGAATAATTCTGTTGGAGATGAATAATATTTATTCATTTTATTAATTTTGCGAGTTATTGATGCTTGTTTTCTTTGGCAAGATTTTAGCTTTAGATATGATACAAATTCTTTAGGCATATCAGGAAATTCTTGTTCAAGGTTAATGATTGAATATGTTTTGTAGCTAAACCAGTGTAAAATTTTTATTGCATCATATTTTACAAGATGTCTAGCTGCAGAATTTTTACTATATTTTTGAAATTGTTTAAATTTTTCATTTCTTTTAAATTCAGGGTATTTATTCTTAATAATTTTTTCATGATATTTTATAGTATTTTTAATATTTTCTTTTTGGATATAGAGCTTTTCTAAAGTAGAGTTTGCATCAACAAAGTGTGTAACTTTAATCAATTCATCATATATGTATTCATTATTTCTAAGAAATATTGGATTAAAGTCTTTGCATAATGTTTTTTTCTTGTATGTTATGTAATGAGCAAATTCGTGGATGAGTGTAGGTATTATACGTTCTTCTTTAATATCCTTTGATATATCAATTCTATTCACTCTAAAGAAACCTTGGTGTCCTAGAGCTTTTGTTTTTGTTCTTACATCAAGTCCGAGAGATTTAAAAAATAAAACTATTTCTTTTTTCTTTTCGTTTATTCTGTTTCGTGTACAATCCATTTCATATAGTCTTCGCTACAATTAATTACTGGCACTGCTATAACTTCTGGTACGTTGTATGGGTGCAGGTCGTTTATTAATGTATTTATTTTTTCAAAGTTTTCTCTTACTGTTTTAATAGATAGTAATAGTTCTTTTTCTTTACAGAATTCCCCATCCCATGAAAACATTGATTCTACATTATCAGTAATGCTTACACAAGCTGCAAATCTATTTTTTATAATAAGAGTTGCAATTTCTTTTGCAATTTTTTTATTTGGTACTGTACAGTAAATTAATATAATATCCATATCACTCCCCATTAATTGATATACTCTCTATCGTCCCTATTATATCAGTATTTTAGATAAATGCAACTTCTTAATATTAGAATATTTTATTAGGGTTTAAAATGTTTTTCGGATCAAAAATATATTTGATTTTTTTCATATATTCTAAAGCTGTTTTATCAACTGCCATTGGTAAATATTGTTTTTTTTCTGCCCCTATTCCATGTTCAGCAGATAATGTACCACCAAGAGAGATTGTAAGGTTGTATATTTCTTTTTTTGCTTCAATATAATTTTTATGCTCTTGTGGATTTTCTAGATTGAGTGCAATTTGAGGATGAACATTTCCATCTCCAACATGTCCTACAACACAAGTTTCTAGGTTATATCTACTACATATTTCATTTATTCCTTTAATTAATTTTGGAAGTTGAGAACGAGGAACGATAACATCATCTGTAACTACATCTGGTCTTAATTTTGCAGCTGCCGCAAAAGATGAACGTCTTGCAGTCCATATTTTTTCATATTCTTCATCTGTATTAGATACTTGAATATCAGAAGCTGATGATTTAATTAGAATTTCTTTTAGTTTTTTACCTTCTGTTTGCACAGATTCTTTAGTGCCATCTATTTCAATAATTAGAGCTGCTTCTTTATCTGTTCTTAAGTTTGCTGGATAAAATTTTTCAACTGTTGTGATAGAGTTTTTATCCATAAAATCAATTGTTGATGGAAATATTTTTGAATCAATTATATTGTTAACTGATAATGATGCAGTTTCTATATCATCAAAATATGCAAGCATAACTTTAGCTGATTCTGGTTTTGGTATTAACTTTAAATTTGCTTCTACAACAATACCTAAAGTGCCTTCACTACCAATAAATAGTTGTGTTAATGGGTAGCCTGTCGCATTTTTAATTGTGTTTCCGCCAGTTGTCATTAGTGTTCCATCAGCAAGAATTATTTTTAAACCTAAAATATAATCTTTTGTTGTGCCGTATTTAAATGTTTTAGGACCACCTGCAGATTGTGCAATAGCACCTCCAATTGTTGATACTCTTAAATTTGAAGGGTCAGGTGGGAAAAATAACCCAATTTTATCAAGTTCTTTTTGTAAATCTCCAATTACGACTCCAGGTTGTACAGTTGCGGTCATATTAGTTTTATTGATATCTAAAATTTTATTCATTTTAGAAAAGTTCATAACAATACCGCCAAAGTCTGGTAGGCAAGCACCAATTAGGTTTGTTCCAGCGCCTCTTCCAGTAACTGGAATATTGTTATTATTTGCAAACTTCATTATTTTTTGAATTTCTTCAATAGTTTCTGGGAATATAACAATATCAGGTAGCTTATCAGAAGTTCTAGTGTTTGTACCATCTTGAGAGTATACATAACACTCTTCCAAAGTTGATAAAATGTTATCTTTTGGTAATATTTTGCTTAATTCTGATGTTATTTTATTCTTCGTCAACATATGAAGTTAGTCTTTCAATATTTTTGTTTAATTTTGCTAATTGTTTATCTACACTATTTATCTTTTTATTAATTTGACTATTATCGTTTGCTTCTACAAGTTCTGTTAGTCTATTGATTTTTTCTTCAAGAATGTCAATTTTATTTTGTTGAGTATTGAATTTTTCTTCAATATTATCAAATATAGAATAGTCAAACTGAGTTGGCATTTCAATACTTCTAATCATTGCTTTTACATCTTCAATGTCTTCTAATTTATTAAGTTTTTGAGTTATTGTAGTAAGTGTTGCACCTGCACAATCAACCCATTCTGCAATTGATAATAATGATTGATTTACGATATTATTGTATGTTTTATTTCCTTCTAAAGTTCGTTCTATATTTTCAATTGATGTTTCAATTCCACTTAAATCATTATTTTCAATTAAGTTTTTAGTTCTTACATCTAAATCATCAATAACAAGTTTAAAGTTTTCAAGATTTTCTTTTAATAAATTTGAAGAATTTTCAGATGTAAGTAATAATTTATTTGTTCTTGTGCTTATACTTACAATATCTTCATTCATTTTACTAATGCTAGATGATACTTCTGTCATATCAGCTTGTGTTATTTGATTTTTAATATTCCCTACAACTAATACGATATCATCAACTTTTTTAGTAATATCTTCTAATTCTTCATTAGGAGAAACTTCTTGAAGTTCTTTCATTGCAATTCTCAATTTTGCAATATCAGATTCAATATCTTGTAAACTATATGTATAATCTACTTTTGAATCTCCTGATTGAATTGTTAATAAGTGCTTTTTAACTTCTTCAAATTCTTTTTGAAGGTTATCATTATTCGCAACAGACTCTAATTGTGTTTTTACTTCATCAAATTCTTTTTTGATAGTATTGTCTGTTACAGAGTCAATTTTTGATTTAACTTCTTCAAAACCTTTCTCAATTGAATTATCATTAATAGAGTCAATTTTGTTAGATAATTCATCAAAGCCTTTCTGAATTGAATTACCAGTAATTGAATCAATTTTGTCAGATAGCTTATCAAAACCTTTCTCAATTGAGTTATCTGTAATTGAATCAAGTCTTGTGTGTATTTCTTCAAAGCCTTTTTCAACAGAATTATCAACAACAAAATCAAGTTTTGCTTGAATGTCTTCAAATCCTTTGTTTAATTCATAATTATCAGATAAATCATCTAGTTTTTTATTTAATGAATCAAATTCTACTTTAATATCATTATTGTTTGATAAGTTATTAAGTAGTTCTTCCTTATTTGAATTTAGTTCATTAATTAGGTCTGCTTTAATGTTTTCAATTTCAGATTTTAAAGCATTAGATTTTTCTTGAACATAGTCAATGATTTCTTCTTGTTCAACTTCAAACGATATTTGATCAAGAATTTTCATTGTTTGAGTTAATATTTCTGATTTAAGATTAGATAATTGCTCTTTAATAATTTCACTATTAGATGCTTCATCTATTTTTTCGCTGAACTTACTTAATAGATCTAAAATATTATCTTTAAGTATTTGATTAATATCGTCTATATTTGGTAAGTTATGTATGTCATCTATAGTGCTAAGAGTTTTAATCTTATCTTTTTGTTCAAATATAGTATTTTTAATAATGTTTAATTCTTCAGCAAATGTATTTTCACCAAGTTCATGTACATTTGTGCTAATATTTTCAATTTTTTGTTCAATTGATTCAATATTAGATAATATTAATTTATCAGCATTTTCTGCATTAGTACTTGTGAAATCAATTCTATCAATTTTTTGCTCTAATAAATCAATTTTTTCAAATTCATTTTTTATGATTTCTATTGTAGAACTGTGTGTTTGATTTATTTCGTTTTGAATGCTATTGATTAAAGATTCAACATATTCAAATTTTTCTTTTAATTCATTAACATTAGCTTTTGCTGAATTTGAAAGTTTATCAGTATTTGTAAATATTGCTGTTGAGATAGATATAAATTCATCTTTAATGATTGAAAGTTGATGTGTTGTATCTTCATCAATATTTGAATCAAGTTTCTTAATTTCTTTTGAAATATTTTCAAGTTGTGAGCTAATATTATTGAAGTTGTCTTGGTTTGAAAGTTGTTCTTTTAAATCTTCTGTTGTTGTAATGATTTGATTTAATTTATCATCAGAAGTATTAATTTGACTGGAAAGTTGATTTAACTCATTTATAATACTTCGATTATTTTCTCCAAGTTTTTCGTTGAGAACTTCATAAATATTATCGAAATGTTTAGTAATATCATTGATAATAACATTTGATTTATTTGATGAGTTATTTTCAATAAAATCATTAATATTATTTTGCATATTTAAAACTTCTGTTTTGAATGCTGCAAAATCATCATTATTAACGTTTTTACTTAAATCTTTAACTAAATTATTTAAAATATTTTCAATATTAATAACTTTGTTATTATTGATATCATCATTCTTTTCTGTATTATTCTTGAAGCTATTAATAATACTGATTAGTTCACTCAATTTATTATCAGAATCATTTTTGAAACTTTCAATTTGATTGTTAATATTGAATTCGGAATTTTCTGTCAAACTAATTATATTTTCAATAGAACTGAATAATTTTTCGATTGATTCATTTTTTAAATCTGATTGTTTATCTTCAAGGGTTGATAATATATTTTGGATACTATCAAATTTTGAAGAGATAGTTTCGCAAATATTTATTTTATCATTATTAATGATTGTTGTTATACTTTGTAGTGCTGATTTTACGCCAGATAAATCTTCTTCGATTTGTCTTGTCGTATTCTCATCAGATTTAGAAATCAAGTTAATAATATTATCGATAAGATTTATAATATTATTGTATCTTTCATTGTTTTGAGTATCTGTGTTTGAAATATCAGCTTTGTATTCTTCAAATTCAGTTTTAAAGATTTCGAATTTAGAATTTATATTATCGTGAACACAGTTAGTTTTTTCTATAATTGCTTGCTTAATGTCTGAAAAATTATTTTGTATTTCTGTAATGTATTTTTGTTGATTTTCATTAGAGTCATTAAGTTTTTGAATAATTGTTTCTTCTGAAAAATCTATTCTTTGAGGTAGTAATGCAATTTTTTCCTCAACATTATTTATTGATTCTTCTAAGATTGCTTTATATTCATCTGTTATATTAGATGTTAAATTTGAAATATATTTAATGTTATTTAGAATCTCTTGGATATTATTATTTGCATTGTTTTGTATAGATGTTCCAATAGATTCTAACTCTCTTAATAAGTTCTCTAGAGAATTTTTAATCTCATCTACTACATTGGCATTATTTGAGATTATGTTTCTGTTGTTATTATCAAGAGAATTAATAATTGATTTTACTAATTCTTCTATTTCAGCTTTTTGTTCTTGGTTATTTTGTAAAATTGATTCTCTTGTAGAATTTATATTTTTATGAATATTTTCAAATCCAATGTTATTTGAATTAATTATCGAATTTGCAGTTTGTTCTGTTTTTTCATCAACAGCTTTTATTTCATATTTTAATGATTCAAAGTTTTCATTAAGATTTTGAGCTTGTACTTGTCCCATCAAATCTTCAGATGAAAGTTTTACTTGCTCAGTTAATTCTTCAATTTTTTGAGTAATACTTGCTTCTGAATTTTGTATATTACTACTAATATGATATTTTAATGAATCTTGGTTTTGTGATTCATTAAGCTTTGAACTAAAGTTATTTAGGTCTGTTTTTATAGTTGTTAATTCATCATTAATTTGTTTGTTGTTATTATTTAGTGTGTTTATTATTTCGCCTCTAGAATAATTTATGTTTTTGTTTATGTTATTTGTATTTTCAAGGCTTTGGTCATTTTCTTTGATTAAATTATTAACAATATCTCCAGTTATAGTTTTAATATCAGATGATATTGTATCAATTTTTTCTGATAATAAATCTGAATTTGTTGAGATATTAGAGTTTATCAAATCAGTTTTGTTTGATAGATTATCATTTAAATCTTCGATTTGATTACCAATTTTGTCAGATTTTGCTTGTAGGAAATTGATTTTATCAACATTATCATTGTTTGATTGAGTAATTCTATCTGATACTTCATTGAATTTTGATACAATATCTGAATCATTGTTAATGAAGTAATTTGCAAGCTTATCTGTTACAGTTTTTATGTCTTTTGATACGTTATCTAGTTTTTCTGTTAGTTCATTTGTGTGGTTTTGAACATTATTTGAAATACCATTGATAGAATCTTTTATTTCATTAGTCGTAAATGTAATTTTATTACTTAAATCTTCATTTACATTATTAATCCCTGTTAGTACAGCACTTTTAACTTCAAAAGCTCCATTTGCAAGATTATCAAGCTTTTCAATCCAAACATCGTTATTATCGTTAATATGTCCATTAACTTCTGATATTACATTTTTAATATCATCTGATAATTTAACAAGTTGGTTTCTTACAAATTGATTATTTTCTTCTGTTGTTTCTTTGTTAAATACTTCATTTTTTATTGTATTTATAGTGTCAGAAATAATATTTAATTTGTCACTAATTTCTGATTTAGATTCTCCAATGTTTTGGTTTAAGGCATTAGATAAATCTTTAATATCATTATTTAATTCCCCAATTTGTTGCATTATACTACTATTGTTTTCTGATAATAGTAGAGATAAGTTATTGATAATAAATTTTATATCGGAATTAATTGTATCAATTTTATTGAAAGTATTTGTTTGTAAATCACTATAATCAATTTTTTCTTCAATTAAAGATAATTTTGCTTCAGTTTTTTCAATTTTATCTTGCATTAATGTTGTAAATTCTGAAATTCTTCCTGAAGTTTGGAATAAAAGTGTTGGAATTTCATTATTTAAATCATTGATTTTATCGTATAACTTATTGATACAAGTGTGAACATCGTCAGAGTCTTCTGTATAGATGTTTTTAAAATCTTCTGATAATGCAATAACTTGTTTATAAATTTGTGAAATATTTAATAATATTTTTTCTGAATTATTATTATTTTCTGATGAAAGATCTGCTAATGTTGATTTTAATTGATTATCAAAAACATTTATTTTAGTTGTAAAATCATTGGTAATTGATTTTGGTAATGAATTCAAGTTACTGTTTAAAGAACTTATAGAATCAGAGATTTCATTGATTTTGTTTGTTATTTTTTGAGTATTGTTTTCTGATAAAAGTATAAGTTCTGTTTTTAAATCACTAGCAATTGAGAATAGTGAATTAAGTTGTTCAATTAGCCCATTAACTGTTTCTTGTGAATTTTTCTCTCTAATAGTTGAATTAATGTTTATTAATTCTTGTTTTACATTTGTTATTGCATCTGTAAAAGTGGAAATTGTATTTGATGTATTATTATCAATTTTAGAACTTAGGCCATGAGAAAGTTCAGTGAAGTGTGTAATGTTGTTGATAATATTATTATAATTATCTTTATCAAATGTTGAGAATTCATGTTTGAAAGTATCTAATTTAGAATTAACTTGATTTAATTGTTCATTAAAACTCTCCATAATAGAGTTAATAGAAGTTCTGTTTTCACTGCTAACTCTTTCTGTAGCTTGTTCAATAATTCCTTGTAAGTTATTATTTGCATAGTTAACAGAATCATTGATTTTTGCTAGATGAGAATTAAAATCTGCAAGATTTACAGCAGTAAGAATTCGTTTTAAATCTTGATTTGTTTCTAATAAATCATTACAAATGATATTAGTTTCGTTTCCAATATCATTAACAACATTCAATAACTCTGATTTGAAAAGTTTAAAATCAAAATTTTCTGTTGATGTTCTAACAACGCTTTCAAGATATTCTAATTGCGCAAGTATTTGTTTGCTTTTTTCATCAGAATTATTAATAATAACTGCTTTTACTTCATTAATAGCATTTATTGAAGTATTTACAACATCGTTAAGGTGGCTAATAGAAGTTCTATCTGCGGTGTTATCGATAGCTTCTTTTATTTCATCGTTTTTAGTGATTAGGTTTAAAATTAGTTCTTTTGATTCATTAAAATCACCAATAGTTACTAATCTATTAATGCTATCATTAAATTCTTCATTCTTTTTATCAATCATTGAGATTGCAGAAAGAATTGTGTTAGAAGTTGCATGAATATCTTCAATAGACTTTCCATACTTATCAGCAAGATTGCTAGCCGCTAGTCTATCGAAACTAGATGCTAAATCTTTGAAGTTATTATTTATGTTTAAAATTATGCTTTCAAAACCGTTGTTAACTCTTGTTATATCAAATTTTAAAGCAGAAATATTTTTAATAATTTCATTTTTTTGAGTATCGTCAGCTCTTAACGATTCTAATCTTAAAGTAATTTCAGTTAATGCATCTTTTTGGGCAACTACTTCTTTTGAAAAAACGCTTAAATTTGTTGCAATAACATCAAATAATTTTTTAATTTCAGTTGATTTTATACTATCTTCATTGTTTTTAAGCAAAGTATTGATAGATGTTTCAACTTCTGCAAACTTAGAAACAACAAATCCATGTCTAGTTTCAATATTTCTTTTAAGTTCATCAATTAACAATTTAATTAAATCAGCATTTTCATCTAAATTAAGATTGTCTAATTTGTTGTTAATTGTTGTTAGTACTTTATCTATTCCTGAAAAATTTAAAACTCCTTGAGCTCTCATAGAGTTAATTAAGTTAGTTATTTTTTCAAAATTAGTTTTGATATCTTCAAGATTATTGATTTCTGCCATTTCTAAGTCCTATTTTGTATACAATTTCCCATTAGAAATTTTAGCATAAACATACTCTTGATAGAAAATATATCAGCATTTTAGGGGTTTGGATTTGTAATATTTCTTAATTAATTAGCTTATTTCTAATTATTGCCTCAATCTGTTTAGATGTTGTTCCGTCCCCATATGGGTTTTGTGCTTGTAAACGAGTTTGAGCTTTATCTTTTGATAAAATGTTTTCACTATACTCTAAAATTTTATCGTAGTCTGCTCCAACTAAAACAGATACTCCAGCTTCAATACCTTCCTTACGTTCTGTTTCATATCGCATTACAAGAGTTGGGCAATTAAATGATGGTGCTTCCTCTTGGATTCCACCAGAATCTGTTAATATAAGTTTTGCATGTTTCATTAAATACACTAAGTATGGGTAATCTAGCGGAGTTAATAATTTAATATTATTTAGATGACCTAATCTTTCATGTATTTTATTTTTAACATTTGGGTTAGGATGAACCGGAATTACAAAAGTATGATCTACATATTTAGTTGCTAAATATGATATTGCTTCAATAATTCTATCAATTCTTTCTCCGTGATTTTCTCTTCTATGTGCTGTTATTAAGACAAGTTTGTCATCAATATTAATGCCTTTATCTTCAAAGAAGTTTTTAGATTGTTCAATAACTTCATCTGAAAGACAGAACAAAGCATCAATAACTGTATTACCAACAACATGTATTTTATTTGGATCAATATTTTCTTTTAAAAGTGCAGTTTCATTTACTTTTGTAGGAGCAAAATGAATATCTGCAACTCTACTTGTCATTTGGCGCATAACTTCTTCAGGGAATGGTTCATATATGTCGTAAGAACGTAAACCTGCTTCAACGTGATAAACTGGAACTTTATGGTAAAAACTTGTTAATGCTCCACAAAGAACAGTCATTGTATCTCCCTGAACGATTGTTGCATCAATATTATGTTCGTTAAAAACTTTATCTAACGATGTTAAAATTTTTGTTTGAACACCTGCAAGAGATTGGTTTTCTCTCATACAATCTAAATTAATATCTGCTTTTAAACCAAAATATGCAAGAGTTTGGTTTGATAATTCTTTTTGTTGTTCTGTATTACACACCAAAACATTATAATCGTTTGGATATTTTTTTAATTCCAAAATTACAGGTGCTAATTTTATGATTTCTGGTCTTGTTCCAAATATAAAAATAATTGTTTTCATATTTGGATTATAAAATAAACATATCTTTCATACAACATTGAAATAATTATTGTTATTATTTGGGATAATATGCTATTATTAAAACAAATAAGAGGTGTTATGGTTTTAGAAGATATATTTGTAATATTTGGTTGCTTATTTGCATTATCAATAATTGTTGGTCAGTTATGGATTTTTAGGTTGAAAAATCAGATAGTTGTTTCAAATTATACAACTTCAGTTTCTGCTTTTTTGATTTTATATTCATTGTTTGCATTTTTATTAGCATTTAGAGTTCCAAATATTTCTTTAAAAATTTTGATGTTATTCTTTGCTACATCGCCTTTGATTTATTATAAAATTAGAAATTATAAATATGAAAGAGTGTATTTTCTATTCCAATTCTTCTTTATAATTTTAAGTGTATTATTTGTATTTTGGTATTTTTAATTATGAAAACAACAGTATTTTTAGATTTTGACGGCGTGTTATTTGATACATTAAAAGAAGCTTATGTATTATGCCGAAATGTAGTTTGGGGAACCGATGTATTTGCTCCAATCGAAGAAGATATTTACGCTAAATATTATAGATATAAATTTTTAGTATTTAATTCTTGGCAATATTTTTATTTGATGAAAGTTATTGAAGAATCTAAAAATTATTCTGATGAGCAATTTGTAGATAGATTTAATTATTATATTAATCATAGAATTCCAGATGAAGAAGCTATTTTTGAGAAAGTTTATATGGAAAAAAGAAAGTGGCTTATTGAAAATTATCCTGAATATGTTGATAAACTTGAATCCAAGTTTCCTTTCTTGGATATGATTAATACTCTGGATAGAAATAAATTCGATATCTTAATTGTTTCAAGAAAGAATTCTTTTGCTATAAAACGCAAAGGGATTGATTTTAAGATTGTTGGAAAAGAAGAACTTTTAAATGTAGTAAACAAATCTGAATTTTTAGAGAAGTACATAAAAGAACATAATGTAAAAAAAGCATTCTTTGTTGATGATAATTCTCATAATCTTACCCCTTGTTCTAATATTGAAAATCTTACTTGTATTCTTGCTGGATGGGGAAATATTGGAGTACATGAACAAGGATTATCTCAAGAAGAAGCTTTTAACTTAATCTTGACAAATTAAATAAAAAGTTGCAGAATAATATCCGTGTAGTTAATTTTTATATTATTTGATTATTGTGAGGTGTGTATGTTCGTAAATTCTGTTAATTTAGTAACACGTTCTAATGCTGTGCATTTTTCGTCTAAAAATAAAAAAAATGATAATGCAAATGCGAACCTACAAAATAAACCATCAAAGAATAATCATTCTATGATGGTTGGTGCAACTGCGGTAAGTGTAATTGCAGTTGCGGGGCTTGCGATTGCAGGGCGTAAGGGGATGTTAGGTTCAAAAGTTCAAAAATTTTTAGGTGGTGCTTCTAAAAAAGTTGCTTCAAATCCTAAAAAGGAAACTATAAAACCTGAACATAAACCAGCTATGGGAACAAAACCAGTTGTGGAACAAAAGCCAGTTACCGAACAAAAACCGATTACTGAACAAAAAACAGTTACTGAACAAAAACCAGCTGCTGAACAAAAACCAGTTACCGAACAAAAAACGATTACTGAACAAAAACCGATTACTGAACAAAAACCGGTTACCGAACAAAAACCAGCTGCGGAACAAAAACCAGCTGCGGAACAAAAACCAGCTGCTGAACAAAAACCAGCTGCTGAACAAAAAACAGTTACAGAACAAAAAACAGTTGCGGAACAAAAAACAGTTGCGGAACAAAAAAATATTTCCAAAGAGACAGAGGTAATTAAACCATATAATTTAGAACATAAGGAAGCTAAATTTAGTCTTACTCGTAGTTCTGTTAATCCTAAAACTAAAAATATCGTTGATGAAGGGATAATGGTAGAAGATGGTGTAAAAACTTATACTGCTAATATAAAAAATAAAGATGGTGTAATGTTAAAAAGGGATGATTATAATTATCCTGAAGGTAAACATATTAGAACTTTCACATATGATGAATCTGGAACTTATGTAAAATCTGTTAAAGAATTCTCTCCAGAAACAGGAAAACCAACAAAAGAAACATTGTTTAGAAAAGACAAAACAGTTGATTCAGTAGCAACTTTTGATGCTGAAACTGGTAATGTCTCTAAAATTCAATCTTATGCAGAAGATGGAAAAACTATGAAAATGAATGCTATAGTTGATCCAAAAACTACTCAAGCTAGAATTGGTAAACTCCCAGAATCTAATAAATCATAAAATAATAAAAATTAATAAAAACACCTCTTGACAAAAACAAAAAAAGTACGAAAATGAAAGTGTGGTTTTTCTGTTTTGTTAATTAGAGGTGTTTTTATGTTAGTGAGTGCTGTAAGTAATTTTGTTAATACTCCCTATCATGGAGTAAGAAAAGTTCCTTCTAAACCTGTAGTTACTAATGTATCTGATGATTTTGCCAGAAGAAAAATAAAACTTGCTACATCTTTAGCGATGAGTGGAATGTTCCTTGCTTGTATTTTGATGTCTGCTAGAAAAAATATTTTAGGAATGGCGCATCAAAGACACTTGTATTTATTAACATAAAAAAAGACTACCTTATAAAAGGTAGCCTTTTCTATATGTTGAAATATTCTTATTTCATTGCATTTTCAACAGCTACTGCAACAGCAACAGTTGCACCAACCATAGGGTTGTTACCCATACCGATAACACCCATCATTTCAACGTGAGCAGGTACTGAAGAAGATCCAGCAAATTGAGCATCTCCGTGCATTCTACCCATAGTATCTGTCATACCATAAGAAGCAGGACCAGCTGCAACGTTATCAGGGTGAAGAGTTCTACCAGTACCACCACCAGATGCTACTGAGAAGTATTTTCTACCATTTTCAAAACACCATTTTTTGTAAGTACCAGCTACTGGGTGTTGGAATCTTGTAGGGTTAGTTGAGTTACCTGTAATAGAAACGTCAACGCCTTCTTTAATCATAATAGCAACGCCTTCAGATACATCATCAGCACCGTAGCATTTTACTTTAGCTCTTTCACCATCTGAGAATGGAGTTTCTTTAACAACTTTTAATTCGCCAGTTTTGTAATCATATTCAGTTTCAACAGC
Organism: Candidatus Gastranaerophilales bacterium; assembly: GCA_944324055.1. Classification (GTDB taxonomy): domain Bacteria; phylum Cyanobacteriota; class Vampirovibrionia; order Gastranaerophilales; family Gastranaerophilaceae; genus UMGS1585. Next base: position 52,017 of record CALUUV010000001.1, read on the forward strand.
TGTAAAACCATTGATTCTTGCAATGATATAAGCAGCATCTTTACCAAGACCGTTTAAGATAACTCTTAAAGGTTCTTTTCTAACTTTGTTAGCATTTCTAGCGATACCAATAGCACCTTCAGCAGCTGCAAATGATTCGTGACCAGCTAAGAAACAGAAACATTTTGTTTCTTCTCTTAATAACATAGCACCTAAGTTACCGTGGCCAATACCAACTTTTCTAGTATCACCTACAGAACCTGGAACTGCAAATGCTTGTAAACCAATACCGATAGCTTCTGCTGCATCTGCTGCATTTGTAATACCTTTTTTAAGTGCAATAGCACAACCTAATGTATAAGCCCATGAAGCATTATCAAATGCAATTGGTTGAATCCCTTTAACGATTTCATCAACATTAATACCTTTTGATAAGCAAAGTTCGTTAGCTTCATCTAAAGATTTGAAACCATATTCTGATAAAACTTTAGCAATTGTTGCTTCACGTCTATCTTGTCCTTCAAATTTTGCCATTTTATTTTCCTTTATATTTATTATTCTAATAACCTATTTATAAATTAAAATTTACCCTTATGCTTCACGAGGGTCGATAGTTTTCACAGCATCTGCAAATCTGCCGTATGTACCGATGTTCTTTTCGTAAGCTTCTTTAGCATCAACGCCTTTTTTAATAGCATCCATAACTTTACCAAGATTTACGAATTTATAACCGATAACTTCGTTATTTTTATCTAAACCTAATTCTAAGATGTAGCCTTCAGCTAATTCTAAGTATCTAACACCTTTTTGTTTAGTTGAATGGATTGTACCAACTTGTGATCTTAAACCTTTACCTAAATCTTCAAGTCCAGCACCGATTGGTAAACCATTTTCTGAGAAAGCAGTTTGTGTACGTCCGTAAACGATTTGTAAGAATAATTCTCTCATTGCAACGTTGATAGCATCACAAACTAAGTCAGTATTTAATGCTTCAAGAATTGTTTTACCTGGTAAAATTTCTCCAGCCATAGCTGCAGAGTGAGTCATACCAGAACATCCTAAAGTTTCTACTAATGCTTCTTGGATAACACCATCTTTAACGTTTAAAGTTAATTTACAAGTACCTTGTTGAGGTGCACAGCAACCACAACCGTGAGTTAAACCTGAAATTTGGTTAATTTCTTTACATTTTGTCCATTGACCTTCTTGAGGAATTGGAGCTGGAGTACCTTTAACTCCACGTGCTACACAGCATTTTTCTTCAATTTCCTTCGTAAGTTGAATATGATCCATTTGACCTCCTTTATTGTCGTTTATTACAATAGAACTATTCGTTAACTCTCTTGTGATATTTAAAATTGATACTGAATCAAAATCACATGATAATCTTATCGCAAACATGCTTTTTTTGTAATAATATTTTGTCATGCTTAATTTAATTTTTGTATTTATAGGAGGAGCTTTTGGCTCATTAATAAGATATATGGTTTCTAATAGAGTTATTTTACCTTACGGAACTTTATTAGTTAATATATTTGGTTGCTTCATATTAGGAATTCTTTCTGTTTTTGTATTAAAACGTGCAAAATACATACCGCAAAAATTGAGATTGGGTTTAACTTCCGGTTTTTGTGGTGGGGTTACAACATTCAGTACTTTTTCATATGAGGTATTTGTTTATATTCAAAAAACTCTTTATATAGAGGCTTTATTATACGTTTGTGTAAGTCTCATTTTAGGAATTTTATTTGTTTACTTTGGAATAGAATTTTGTAGGTTATGTTTAAAACTTCATTTAGATAATAAACGAGCAAAATTAAGACAAGAATTTTTGGAGGGTGAATAAATGTTGCTTGTTTGTGTTGGTGGCGGTTTAGGAGCTGTTGCTCGTTATCTATTGTCTGGGGTTATAAATAAAAAATGCCATCCTTGGGGTACATTTGTTGTAAATGTTTTAGGATGCATTGTGTTTGGAATTTGTATAAAATTTTTCTTATTAAACTATATTAACTCTCAGTTTAAAATATTTTTATTATCTGGTTTTTGCGGTGGGGTTACTACGTTTAGTACATTCTCTAGTGAAACAGCTCATTTATTATTGGGAAATAAATCAGAGATAAAAATAGGCTTACAATATCTTATTGCAAGTATATTAATTGGGTTATTAGGTATATCGATTGGTTATTTTTTGCCTAATGTCTTCTCATAAGGTCAGAAAGTTTAATATCTTTGTTTTTTATTGATTTTTCTTTTTTAGGTTGTTCAATAACGGTTTCGTGTCTAAATTGAGATAGTCCAACGCTTTGTGGGGCAACTTCTTTTATCATAAAAATATCTTGTAAAAAATTAATAATTTCGTGCATATAATTCTCCTTATATAATATTATAAGTTATTATTCTTCTACTTTATCATTCATTAAACCTATTTTTTAGGGAAAAATCATTATCATTTATGGTATACTCAAAGAGTATTCATTGGAGGAATCTTATTTGAACGAGTGTTATGAACATACATTAGATGCGAATTTTAACAAGGCATTAACTTTGTGTTCAGAATCTTATACAAAAGAACAATTGTTATGTTTTTTGAAAGATGGAAACTTGCCAGAGAAACAGTTTGCTGCTCTTGAATTATCTTCTGTTGACAATCAAGATGAAGCAGATATTTTAATGAGCAATTTGACTGGTTGTGATGGGAAAATCCGTGAAGCTGTTGCGTTTAAATTAAGAGAACTAATTGATAATCATTCAGATTTATTTTTAAAGTATCCTGATATCTTTGCTAATGCGACTATCGATATAAATGCTAATATTTGCAGAGAAATTATAGATGTTTTAGGATATTTAAAAGACGATAAAAATTTTTCTGAAAAGTATCTTGAGAAGGTTGTTCTTTTTATAAATGAAGCATTAAATACATTAGATAGTTTTAATTTTAGAGATAAAAAATACACTATTAATAAGCAACTATTTAAGATTTATTGGTGTTTAGAAGGTTTAAACGTATTTGCAGAATATATTAATGAAGATGAGTTATTTTCTATTTTAAATAGATGTTCTCAAATTCAAGAATATACAATTCGAGAAAAGGTTGCTTTAGTGCTTAAAAATAATGCTAAATCTGATAAATTAATAGATTTAAAATCCAAATTAAAATTGGATGAAAATTATTATGTTAAAAACGTTTAGTATGTGTCTTTAATCGCTGCTACAACAACTCGTGCTGCTTCTTTAACTTTTACCGGTTTAAATTCTATTTCTTGAACTGAATCTTCGTTGATTTCTTTTTTATTGTCTTGATATTTGATTAAAAATTGCATGAATGACTTACTAAACATTTAATACTCCTATTTTAATGCTTATATAATGTTAAAAAATATAATAAATTGCTATTTTTTTTTATATTGTTTACAATGAGTAATGAAAATTAAACGAGGAAGCATGTATGCGAATAGTTAACTTAGATTTAGACGAAGATTTTTTAAAACGTTTTTTTGATTTAACAGGTGATAAGTTGCCTGAGACAATAACACTTGTTTCATTAAAAAAACAGATATTAAATATAAAAGAACGATTCAGAACTATTTTGGCCGATACAAGCGGAGCTAGCGCAGTTCAAGATAACAATGACTATGTTGAAGAAAAATTGAAGATATCAAGAACCAATAATGTTTTGTTAGTTGATAATTTAGGTGTTATTACTTATCAGGTGCAAATGATAATGGAACGTTTAGGATTCCAAATAACAGCAACAAAAGATGTATATGGTGCATTATCTTTATTTGAAGATAAAGATTTTGATTTTGTATTAATGGATTTATTAATTCCAACAGAGCGAGAAGGATTTATTCTATTAGCAGAATTACAAAATATTGCTAGACGAAAAGGAGCAAATCCTGTTATTGGAGTTATGTCTGTTGCGGGTAAAAAAGAATTAAAAAACGAATCATTAGAACGAGGGGCTGATTTCTATATAGAAAAATCATACAATTGGCAACAACGTTTAACAGATATTGTCAAGGATTATATAAGTGCATAAAGGTTTATAATATGAAAAACAAAGGCTTATTTGATGTTATTTCTCCAATTATGATTGGCCCATCAAGCTCTCATACAGCAGGAGCTATACGCTTAGGGTTAATGGCTCGATGTATTTATAACAATAAGATTAATAAAGTAGAATTTACTTTATACAATTCTTTTGCTCAAACAGGAAAAGGACACGGAACTGACAAGGGGTTATTGGCTGGTATATTAGGACATTGTGTAGATGATGTGAAGACTAAAGATATTTTTTCTGTAAAAGGTATAAAGTATAGTTTTAATTTTAAAGAAGATTTAAGTCGTCACCCTAATTCTGTCGATATCAAAATAAATGATGAAATGATGATATCTGGAGATTCAATAGGTGCTGGTGAAATTAGGATAACATCAATTAATGGGTTTTCTGTCAATTTGGCAGGTCAATACCACACAATTTTATTAATGTATAAAGATAAGCCTGGAATGATATCTAAGGCAAGTACAATTATACAGGATAGAAATATAAATATTGCATCACTACATTGTGATAGAAATGAAAAAGGTGGAACAGCATCAATGTATTTTGCATTAGATGCAAATCCTCAAGATGAAGTTATTGAAGATATTAAAAAAATTGAAGATGTTTATTTTGTAACAAAAGTTGGGAAATTAGACTAATGAATATACTAACATTTGATGAATTGGTTGAAGAGTGTAAAAAACAAGAAAAAAATATATATGAATTAATACAAGAGATAGAAGCAGCTGATGCAGATATTTCAGTTGAAGAAGTTCGAGCAAATGTTAAATTACATATTGAAACAATGAAATCTACTATTGAAACTGGTATGAAGTCATCTGAAAAGGCTATCAGTCAATGGTGTGGCGATGATTGTGAAAAGTTACAAAAACGCTATGCTAATAATAAAGCATTGTTAGGTATTTTATTTGAAAAAATAATAACATATTCATTAGCTACAATAGAAGAAAATTTAAGAATGGGTAAAGTTGTTGCTTGTCCAACTGCAGGCTCTTGCGGGATTGTTCCTTCTGTAATAATTGCAGTTGCAGAAGAACAAAATTTTGATGAAGATACTCAAATTGATGCATTGATAACTGCAGGAGCTATTGGGGCTATTATTTCTAATAAAGTTCAATTAGCTGGAGCAGTTGCAGGATGTCAAGCTGAGTGTGGTGTTGCTGCAGCTATGTGTGCTGGTGCTTTAACACAAATGCTTGGTGGTAATATTACTCAAATTTTAAATGCAGTAGCTTTGGCTATGAAAAATTTATTAGGTTTAACTTGTGATCCAGTTTGTGGATTAGTTGAAGTTCCTTGTATAAAAAGAAATCCTATATTAGCAATTCATGCTGTTACATCATCAGAGTTGGCTCTTGCAGGTATAGAGTCTAAAATTCCATTAGATGAGGTAATAGATGCAGTCAGACAAACAGGACAGTTAATGTCTCCGATGCTTAAGGAATCATCATTAGCAGGACTTGCGACAACAAAAACAGCATTAAAATTGAAAGAAAAGATTTTTGGATAATGAAGATTCTTGGAATATTACCGGAAAGTATTGGTGGCCGTTTAACAACATCTAGTATATTAGATGGATTTACTATGCTTGGACATAGTGTAACTATTTTTGATGAGTTAAAAGATAGTTATCAATTAAGTAATGATTATGATTTAATTGTTGGTTATGATTTTTCTGCATTAAAAATAAAAAAAGATAATAATTTAACAATGAAATCTGTAAATTATTTTTCAGATGAAATAAGAAATAGAACATCTGGACCTTATTGGCAAGAATTATTATCAGAATTAGATAAGGACGATAACTATACATTTTATTGGGATAGAGAATTAATTAAACAAGAAAAATTTAAAAATATATTTTACTTGCCGCATTTTGTAAACACTAATATATACAAAAATTTAGGTTTAAAAGCAGATTGTGATGTAATGTTTGCAGGTCGTCTAGATACTGATTATCGATTAAATATGATTGTCGATTTAGTAGAAAGTCTAGATGTAAGATTTCGTTGGTATGCAATCGAACGTCATTATAAAGATGCACTTTCAAGAGTTAAAAATAAAGAAACTATTGAGAAAATCTATTCTGGATTTATTGACAATGAAAAAGATATGGCAATGGCAATTAATAAATCTAAGATTGTCATTAATATGAATTCTCAAGGTGTTTCTTCCTTGAACTATCGAACAATGCAAACTATTGCTTGTGGTAAGCTGCTTATTTCTGATAATAGAGATGAGTTAGATTTATTTGATAATAAAATTCCTGTTTATGAAAATGGTGATGAATTAAAAAATAAGATAATGTATTATTTAGAAAATAGTGATGAGTATAATAAAATTACTCAATATTGTCAGGATGTATGTATAAAAAAATATAATTCAATAAGTGGTGTAAATTACATAATATCAAAATTAAATAAACATCAAATTGAATAATATTTACCCCTAACCCATAGACAAAAAATTTTTATGTTATAAAATTAATATGTAAGATTAAGAGGATTTAGTAAATATGGATCAAATTGTAAAAGTAGTTTGGGATTTAAATGATAATTCAGAAAATCGTTATCAGTTAGTATACGAAATTGCAGAATTAGCAAAAAAATTAGTTGACGAAACTCAAATGAAAAAAAATCGTGAAGATTTTGGTTTCGAAGAATATACAGAACCAACATATAAAAAAGAAAATCCAGTTGAACATGCTTTAATGGTTAAAGCTGCTGAAGCTGATGATGATAGATTAGTTGGTTAATAAAGTTTTATTTATAGGGCAGTATTTTTCTGCCCTATTTTAGTGTGTTTTGTGTCAAGGAGTGTAGTTATGCAAAAAACAATAGATTTTATCAATAAGCAAATAAAAGATTTTAAACCAGAAATAGGTATTGTTTTAGGTTCTGGCTTAGGTGATTTGGCAGACGAGTTTTGTGAAATTACAATTCCTTATTCAAAAATTCCAGGGTTTCCTACATCAACTGTTCAAGGACATAAAGGACAACTTGTTTTTGCAACAATTAATGGCAAAAAAGTAATGATGATGCAAGGAAGATTCCACTATTATGAAGGTCATCCTATGGATGTTGTTACTTTCCCTATCAAAGTAATGAAAAAATTAGGTATTAAAACTGTTATTTTAACTAATGCTGCAGGTGGGGTTAATGTATATTTCAAACCTTCTGATTTGATGTTAATAACTGATCATATTAATTTTATGGGAGATAATCCTTTGATTGGTCCTAATGATGATTCTTTAGGTACAAGATTCCCTGATATGAGTGAAGTTTATACAAAAGATTTACAAGAATTAGCTAAAACTTGTGCTAAAAAATTAGGAATAGCGCTTCAGGAAGGTGTTTATATGGCACTTACTGGTCCTACTTATGAAACCCCTGCTGAAGTAAAAATGGTAAGATTGTTAGGCGCTGATGCGGTTGGTATGTCAACTGTTCCTGAAGCTATAGTTGCAAGTTATTGTAAAATGAATGTTTTAGGCTTAAGCTGTATATGTAATTCTGCTGCTGGTATAAGTACTGTAGGATTATCTCATGAAGAAGTTTTACAAGCTGCAAATGCTGCAAAATCAAAATTTAAAAATTTAGTATTAGAAGTTATAAAGAATATGTAAGATAAGGAGGCATTATGTTAAAAGGACCTTTTTTAGATAGAAATTGGATGGGACAAAATCCTGATTATGAAGGTTCTGATATCGTAATGCTTGGTTTACCTTTTGATGGAACTGTTTCTTATCGTTCAGGCTCTCGTTTTGCTCCTGAACAAATTAGACTTGCAAGTTGGGGATTAGAAGAGTATTCTCCTATTTTTGATAAACATTTAGAAGATTGTAATTTTCATGATGCAGGTGATTTAGAGTTCCCATTAGGTAATACTAAAAAAACATTAGAAGTTATTGCAGAAAATGTTAGACAGATTTATAAAGACGGAAAAAGAGTTTTTGGGATTGGTGGAGAACATTTAGTTACTTATCCTGAAATTATTGCAGTTTCTGAGTTTTATAATGATTTGGCAATTGTTCATTTTGATGCTCATACAGATTTAAGACAAGAGTATATGGGGGAAGAACTTTCTCATTCTGCAGTTATAAGATTATCTACTAAATTTGTAAAACCTGAGAACATCAAACAAATAGGAATTCGTTCTGGAATGAAGGAAGAATTTGAATTTATGAAAGAACATAATACATTAGCTACATCTTATAAAGATTTAGATAAATTAAGAAATAAACCAATTTTTGTGACTGTAGATTTAGATGTTTTAGATACTTCGATTATGCCTGGTACAGGAACTCCAGAAGTTGGCGGTCTTGAGTTTAATGAACTAATTGGTTGGTTTAAATATTTAAAAGATTTTAATATCGTAGGTGCTGATGTTGTTGAACTTGCGCCTGATTATGATTCATCTGGAGCATCAACTGCAGTTGCTACAAAAGTTATTAGAGAATTATTAATGATAATGTAATTGTAATCAAATAATTTAGGATTTTTATATGCAAGTATTAGAAGATAGAGTAAAGTTTTTAAGAGATGAAATTAATAAACATAATTATAATTACTATGTAATGGATAACCCGACAATTAGTGATTATGAATATGATGAATTGTTCTCTGAGCTTAAACAAATAGAAGCTTCTAATCCTGAACTTGTTACTCCTGATAGTCCTACTCATAGGGTTGGTTCTGTTAGTGAAAAATTTGAAGAGTATAGACACGAACACCGTTTGTATAGTTTAGATAATACATATAATGCTGATGAACTAAAAAAATGGTATGAAAGAGTTTCAAAAGAATGTGGAAAAACTCCAGAATTAGTATGTGAGTTAAAAATTGATGGCTTAGCAATAGCTCTTTCATATAAAAAAGGCTTATTTACAACTGGAGTTACAAGAGGAAATGGAATCGTTGGCGAAAATATTACTCAAAATCTAAAAACCATTAAAGCTATTCCTCTTAAATTGTTTGAAGATGTTGATATAGATGTTCGAGGTGAAATCTATATGCCTAAATCTTCTTTTGAAAAGTTAAATGAAGAAGCTTTAAACAATGGCGAAAAAGTATTTGCCAACCCAAGAAATGCAGCAGCTGGTTCTTTACGCCAACTTGATAGTACTATTACTGCAAAACGTGATTTGTCTATGTTTACTTATACAGTAATCTTACCCAAAGAGAATGATACTATTAAAACACATTGGGATAGTATTCAATATATAAAAAAACTTGGATTTAAAGTTAACCCTAATATTAGGTTAGTGAAAGATATTCAAGGTGCAATAGATTTTTGCAAAGATTGGGATACAAAAAGATTTGATTTAGATTATGCAACAGATGGTGTTGTTATCAAGGTTAATGATTTTGCTTGTCAAAATGAACTTGGCTTTACTTCTCGTGCTCCTAAATGGGCAACTGCATTCAAATTTCCACCAGAAGAAATATCAACTAAATTGTTAGATATTGAATTAGGAGTTGGTAAAACTGGGGCAATTACTCCTGTTGCTATATTAGAACCTGTTAATTTAGCAGGAAGTGTTGTATCTCGTGCAAGTTTACATAATTTTGATGAGATAAAAAGATTAGACGTCAGAATTGGTGATAAAGTTTTCATAAAAAAGGCTGCAGAGATAATCCCGAAAGTTGTTAAGGTTGTAGATTCTGAAGAGCACGAAAAATTACCTAAGTATGTACAACCTGATAAATGTCCTGAGTGTGATTCTCCTTTAGAAGAGAGAGAAGGAGAAGTTAATTTATATTGTTCAAATAAAAATTGTTCATCAGTTGCAAAGGCAAGGTTAGAATATTGGGTTTCAAGAGAAGCTATGGATATTGATTCTATCGGGCCATCTGTAATTGAACAATTATATGATAAAAAAATGGTATTAAATCCAGCTGATTTTTATAGATTAACGATGCAAGATTTTATGCAGTTAGATTTAGTAAAAGAAAAATCTGCATATAATATGTATACTGCAATCCAAGATAGTAAAAATAGGCCGCTATCAAAGTTTATAACCGCTTTATCAATAAGGCATGTAGGTAAAGAAACTGCAGATTTATTAGTAAATGAATTGACAACTCTAGATAATATTAGAAATGCAACAGTTGAAAAATTAGCAAATATTGAAGGTATCGGAGATAAGATTGCACAAAGTATATATGAGTTTTTTAATTCAGAATCTAACATAAAATTAATTAATGAACTTATTGATTTAGGTGTAAAACCTCAAGAAGGTGGTGAAAAACTTTCTAACAATTTGGCAGGCATGACTTTTGTATTAACAGGAACTTTACAAACAATGACAAGAGATGAAGCTGGTGCTAAAATAAAAATGAATGGAGGTAAAACATCTTCTTCAGTATCAAAGAAAACCTCGTATGTAGTAGCTGGAGAAAATCCTGGGTCAAAATTTGACAAAGCATCTAGTTTAGGTGTTACAATATTAAATGAGGATGAGTTTATAAAATTATTAAATAATAAATAAGGGTAATTATGAGAAAGAATTTAAGAGTTATTCAAATAAATGGTTTTAGAGGTATTTGTCTAGCATTAGCAATATTAGCATGCTTAATCGCTGGGTTCATTGTATTCCCTGGGTTGGTTGTAATGACTGCTTGGAATTTTATATCTGCTAAAACAATGTTAATACCAGCTTTAGGAATAATTCAAGGTGTCCTATTATGGGGCATAATGGTTGTAAGTTATATGATAATTAAAAAACGTCATGTAATGGTTTCATTCAAAACTCCAACAGAATTATCTGACGAAGAGTTAGATGAAGTCATGGAACGTATCAAATTAGATACAACAACTAAAATGATGTCAGAAATCATTGCAAAGTCAAAGATGGAGAAAAAGCCTACAATCATTAGTGCAGAAGAATTAGAGAAAGAAATTTCAAAAGAATTAGAAATTTCAAATAAAAATGTTGACAATTAATTATGTCCTTAATACAATAATATTGTTGC
>CALUUV010000002.1 GCA_944324055.1 Candidatus Gastranaerophilales bacterium
ACCGGTGGCTTATCTGGTTTCACCGGTGGTTTTTCATCGGGTTTAACCGGTGGTTTTTCATCCGGTTTCACCGGTGGCTTTTCGTCAGGTTTAACATCGGGTTTAGTGTTCGGTTTGGTTTCTTTATTTACCCCTACCCCTTCATTTACCCCTTTGTTTAAAACTTCTTCAAAGCTTTCATCGGCGTTCTTGATTAGCTCTTCTCTTATATGGTTTTTTAATCTTTCATGGCGCTCTTTGTTTTGGTCATAATAGTGCTCTGTTAAAGCATCTGCAACAGAATCTTCGTTTTGTAACTGCATCAAAAGTTCCGGTAATGTGTTAGGAAGATTCATTACCTTTTTGACATAACTTGAACGCTCCATACTCGCTAAATAATTCATCTTTAGCTGTTTGGGGTTCAACATTTCTGAACGCATTTGATTTACTAAACTCTCTGCTTGCTTAGTGACATTTGATTCTGTCGTTTGGCTAACATCTACAGATGGGGCTTTTTCTGTTTTTTGTGTTTCAATCTTTTCTTGTTTCAGCTGTCGTTGTATTAAAAGCTTTCTTAAATACAAAGGGTCCATAATACTATTATTACTGTATTTTTTCAATAATGCAACTAATTTTTGAATAATTCGTCTAAATTATATAGAAAGATGTTTGTTTATTATTTTTTGTAAAGTGTGAGGAGATTTAACGATGAGTACTAATCCTATTTTGAATTATGAAAATGAGAATATCAAAACATTTAATTCTATTGCGATTGATGATGATATCTTACAAATGTATTTAAAAGATGTAGGCAAAACTAAAATGATTAACCATAGAGAAGAACTTAGACTTGCTAAACTTATTGCAGAAGGAACTCCAGTCGAATCAGAAAATGCGAAGAAAAAATTGGTTAATGCAAATTTGCGTTTAGTCATAAGTATCGCTAAAAGATACATTGGGCAAGGTGTACTTTTTATGGATCTTGTTCAGGAAGGTTCTTTAGGACTTATAAAAGCAGCTGAAAAATTTGATTATACAAAGAATTTCAGGTTTTCTACTTATGCAACTTGGTGGATTCGCCAAACTATTACAAGGGCTATCGCTAATAATTCTAAAACAATTCGTATACCTGTTCATATGATTGATAAAATTAGGACTTATAAAAAAGAGTTTTCTCGTCTTAATTTTGAACTAGGTCGAGAACCAACCGATTATGAGATGATGAAACTATTAAAACTTACTAAAAAGAAACTCCAGTCTATTAAAAAAGCTATTATGTCTGAACCTATAAGCCTTGAAACACCTGTTACTGATGATTTGACGATTCAAGATTATATAATCGATGAAACTTATAAAACACCTGAAAAATATACCGAGAAAATATCTATGAGCAAAGATATCGAAGAATTATTAGAGTATCTCGACGAAAGAGAAAAAAATATTATAATCAAACGGTTTGGAATAAACCAGCAAGAATGTGAAACATTAGAACAGTTAGGAAAATCGATGGGGTTTTCTAAAGAAAGAATTAGACAGCTGGAAGGTGAAGCGTTAAGGAAATTAAGGAGAAACGAAAATATCCAAGAAAATAAAGAATATTTGGTTTAATTAAAAATTTAATACTCCTCAATTGTATTGGGGAGTATTAAAAAATTATTTGGGGAGATTTTTGTATATCGCATTTACAAAATTATGATAATGAGAATGAAAATTGTTTATTTTATTAGATATTGTGATTATAAGATGTATAATTTTCTGATTTTCTTTGTCTAATTCTGTTATAGATAAGTCGTACAATATTTCTTCAAGACTTTTGATGATATTTAATTTTGCTTCTAAATTATCAGCTTCTTCTCTAATGTAATCTAATTTATTCAAGATATTTTCTCCTTCTATTACCATTTGGTAATGATTTAATTACATTATATATGATATATTACCAATATGCAATACTTAAAATATTTAGCTGAATTCTTGAAACAAAAGCGTATATCAACTAATAAAACATTAAATTCTTTTGCAAATTATGCAGATATTGAACCTGCAACATTATCTCGTTATGAAAACTCTCAAAGAAAAATTAGTCTGGAGTCTTTTGTAAAAATTTCTAAGGGATTAGGTTTAACACCTGCAGAGTTGTTTGATGAATACGATAGTTATATTAAGAATAAAATATAAATAATTTTATTAGGTAAAACAAAAAGGACGATATTTAAATCGTCCTTTTTTCATAAAAAAAAGGGGGTTGAATTAACCCCCAAAGTATCAACCAACAATTTCTTTAACTTCTGAAGCCAAGTTTTTAGAATCAATCTTAATACTTGGTCCCATTGTAGTTGTTACGTATACAGACTTAACATAAGTACCTTTTGCTGCTGATGGTTTAGCTTTTAAAATAGCTTCAGCTAATGTAGCAAAGTTTTTCTTTAAGTCGTCTGCATTGAATTGAATTTTTCCAACAGGGCAGTGAATCATACCTTGCTTGTCAGCACGGAATTCAACTTTACCTGCTTTTGCTGCTTTAACCGCTTGTGCAACATCTAATGTTACTGTACCAGTTTTAGGGTTTGGCATTAAACCTTTTGGACCTAATACTCTACCTAATTTACCTAACATACCCATACAATCAGGTGTTGCGATTAATGTATCAAATTCAAACCAGCCATCTGAAATTTTGTCGATGATGTCTTCTGTACCAGCAAAATCTGCGCCAGCTTCTTTTGCTTCAGTAACTTTTGCACCTTTTGCGATAACACAAACACGAACTTCTTTTCCTAATCCAGCTGGTAATACAACTGTTGAACGGATTTGTTGGTCTGCGTGTTTAACATCAATACCTAATCTCATGTGGCATTCTACTGTTTCGTTGAATTTAGAAATTTCTTTTGAAACTTCTTGTAATTTGTCTATCGCAGCAGAAATACTAGCTGGTTGTTCAAAACCTGCAAGTAATTCTTTTGTTTTTTGTTGTTTTTTTGTTAATTTTGCCATTTTTTTATTCCTTTCATGGTCATAGCGGACAATATTGTCCTTCCATTTTTAAGTCACTAAACTAATCTACTACTTTAACGCCCATTGATCTTGCTGAACCTTTAATCATCTTAACTGCTGCTTCCATAGAAGTTGCATTTAAGTCGTCCATTTTAATCTTAGCGATTTCTTCTAACTGAGCCATTGTGATTTCTCCAACAACTTCTTTTTTAGTATTAGAAGCACCTTTAGATACGTTTAATGCTTTTTTGATTAAAATAGTTGCAGGTGGTGATTTTGTTATGAATGAGAAACTTCTGTCTTCATAAACATCAATTACAACAGGGATTACATAACCAGCTTGTGATTCTGTTTTCGCGTTGAATTGTTTACAGAAATCCATGATGTTAACACCGTGTTGACCTAACGCTGGACCAACTGGTGGTGATGGATTTGCTTTACCTGCTTGAATTTGTAGTTTAATTTTACCTACTACTTTTTTTGCCATTTTTGTCTCCTTTCGTGGTAATAACGGGGGGCGGCCCCTTCCACATTGCTATTTATAAAATAAATTATATCTTTTGTATTTGTTTGTATTCTAATTCAACCGGAGTTTCACGACCAAAGATTGATACGTTTGCTCTTAATTTTGCCTTATCAGGATATACTTCTGTAATTTCTCCGATAAATTCTGCAAATGGTCCTGAAATAATTCTAACTTTATCACCAACTTTAACATCAAGTTCGATTTTTTGTGTTTGTGATGATGAACGGTTGATAATCTTTTTGATTTCACTGTCTTTTGCAGGGATAGGTTTTTTTGCTGAACCAACAAATTTTGTTACACCTGCTGTATGTCTTACTACGTACCAGCTATCTTCATCCATTATCATTTCAACAAGTACATAGCCTGGGAAAATCTTTTCGTCTTTTTCTTGTTTCTTTCCACCTTTGATTTGGGTTACTGTTTTTTGTGGAACTTCTACACGGAAAATTCTATCTGACATATTCATGTATTCAATACGTTTTTCTAAGTTGCTTTTAACTTTGTTTTCGTATCCTGAATATGTGTGTACAATGTACCAACGTTTTTCAGCTTTTTTTGCCTTTTTTTCAGGTTCTTGAGATGCAGTTTCTTTTTCTGCTTCCATTTCTTCTAAGATATTTTCTTCGTTTTCAGCCATCTTTTCACCCTATCTGGTTGGAATTAATCCCAACACTGCTTTAAATATTATATCCAATAAATAAACTGATACTGTGAACGCAAATACTATAATTACTACAAAAACTGTTTCTGCAATTACCTGTCTTCTTTCTGGCCAGTTAATCTTTGACCATTCTAAACGGACTGCTTTTAAGTATGCAATTATATTATTTAATGTATCGTTCATTGTTTTTCCTTTTGTATAAAATCGCGCCCTGAAGGACTCGAACCCTCGACATCCGGTTTTGGAGACCGACGTTCTACCAACTGAACTAAGGACGCAGGTAGAGGTCTTTTTACTCAACCTCTGTATTAATTTTTCAATGTATTAGTCCTTAGTCTTTATTATTTTTCTACAAACTTGATATATAAATCAACTACCGTAGTGACCTAGGACAATCTACTTATGAAACTAAACTATTTTGTTTCCTTGTGTACAGTTTTCTTTTGACATTTTGGACAATATTTGTTTAATTCCATTCTTTCTTTGTTTGTCTTTTTGTTTTTTGTTGTTGTGTAGTTTCTTTCTTTACATTCTTCGCAAGCTAAAACTACCATTTTATCGTTTTTACCTTTGATTCCCATTTGTCTTTTCCTTTTTCTAGTTTGTTTCCTATTTAAAAAAGAATGTGCTATTGTCACATTCTTTTTATTATCGGCTATATAATCGTATATTAAACATGTTTAAATTGCAAATAATTTGTTACTAAATCTTAAGTTATTACATGGTTTCAAGGGGTTTTGTTAATTTTTATTGGTTTTTCTTTTTGATTTCTAATTCATATCCTAAAAAGTCAAGAACATCTTGTACTAATTCAAATTTTATTGTCTTCTCTTTCAACATTCTTGAGAAACTTGCAATTTGTACATTAGTTAGTTCTAATTCTTGCATTCTTTTAATTAATTTTCGCATTGATAGCCCATTACGAACAATCAAAACTTGTATTTCTTTTTTAATATCTAACATATTATAAATAGTAACTTTAGATATTTTTGTTGACAATTAGAATATATTTGTATATTTTAATGTATACAATGTAATTATAAATATAAACAAATATTAAAAAGATGTAGTTGTTTATGGAAAATTTTAAATCAATTAATGAATTAAAAATAAAAATTAGTGATAATTCAGATAAAATTAAATATTTATTAAATCACGTATTAGATAAATTAGATAATGATAAAGAATCTTTTATGTTTGTTACTATGGCTATTGATTTTGCGATTGCTATTAAATATTATTCACAAGATATTGAGAATTTTCTTGAAGATAAAAAATAAAATTTTTATAAAAAAAGAACGGTATTTTTGTACCGTTCCTTCTTTGTTATTGTTTTAGTAAATAAATTTATTCTTTATTTACCACTTTCATTTACCCCTCGGGCTCACATCCGTTGGGTTTATTTTATTTACCCCTAGCTCCTGTGAAATCAAAGATTTCTACGTCGCTCTCGTCCAGTGTCGCCCTGTACGCCTCCACCTTCGTGTAGCCGTTTCGGGCTCACATCCGTTGGGTTCATTCGAAAATTTTTATAAAAAACAAATTTTATTAAAAATTTTCTTCATTTACCGCTATCTTAAGCTGATAGAAATGCTTCTTGCTTTTTGGTTGTATAAAATTTTGTCTTCTCTTGATAACCAACCTAAGCCCATTTCTGCAAAGTTACCGCTTAAGTCTAAATCTTTTTTCATTTTAGACATTGAAACTTCACCTTTTTCTGCTAAGTAATTGTAAATTTGACCTGCTGCATTGATGATTTCTTGTTGCATGTCTAAAACTTGTGTTGATTTTTTTGATGTTGATTTTTTTAACAACATAATTTCCTTCTCCTTAAATCTTTTTAAAAAGTTCCACAATAACCCTTTGCCTGCTCAAAAATAAAATGTTAAATTTTTATTTTTTGAACCTTCATAGTGTATAATTATACTAGTAAAATTTTTGATTTTTTGCAAGTAGTCTATACGCTTTTATGACAAAGTATTACAAAGGTCTATATGTTAATCAAAGGAGATATAAAATCAAATAAGTTTAACCTACTCGTTGAAAAGTTTATTCAACTTGTTCAAAGTGGTGTCAAAACCAATAATATACTTGTTATTCTCCAAACTCCGAATGATAAAAATAGGTTTATTAATAACATCCTAGAAAAAATTGATATTCCTGTTATTGAAAAACTTAATATCCATACTTTTCACGGACTTATTTATAATACTATCTGTGATAACTGGCCTATTCTTGAATCAATTGTTCCGACTAAAAAACACTCTATCCTTCCAAACCTTGTTGGATTAGAAGTTTCTCAATTGATACTAAAAGATATCCTAAAAGATATTCAAGTTAAAGGGTACAATTCTAAAAAATCACTCCTACACCAAATTTTTAGAAGATATTCGCTAATCTTACAAAATAATCTTACGGAATCTGAAATCGCTGAAAAATCTGAAATTCTCAAAGAAACTTTTGCTGATGATGCGCATAAGATTATTAAAACGCTTATGGCTAGAACTCTTACTTTTAGAAGTTTTGATTATTTAAGACAAATGCCGTTATTCAAATATATTTTTCAAAATACAGATTATTTTAAAAATATTGAATATCTTATAATTGATGATGCAGATGAACTTACTCCTGCTGCGTTCGCGTTTTTAGAACAATTAAAAATAAAAGATAAATTTATTGGGTTTGATTCTCCAGGTAATTCAAGAGTCGGTTATCTTGGTGCAGAACCTGAATTTGAAACAATTTTATACAACTTATACAAAGAACTACCCCAAACTCTTGAATCTAATTCAAATCCGGATGCTAATAAACTTTATTTCAATATTTTAGAAGATAAAGAAAATATCTTAGAAAATTTATCGTATGTTTCATATTCCAAAAGACCTGAAATGATTGATAATGGAGTGAATAAATTAAAAGAACTTCTTAACCAAGGAATAAAACCTACTGATATAGCTATCGTTTCGCCTGTCATAGATGATGTTCTTAAATTTTCGCTTGCTCAAAAGCTTTCTACATACGATTTACAGTTTATTTCAGGTAGTGAAAAACTTATTGATAACAGTTTAATAAAATGTGTAATAAATATTTTAAAATTAGGTATAAATCTACCTATTAATCAGTTTGAATTAAGAAGTATTTTATCTGATTTTCTTGATATTCCTATAAAAAATTCTAAAGATATTCTTAAGGGTTATAAGACTAAAGGTGTTTTACCAACAGGGATTCAGAATGAAAAATATTCAAGATTGTTAGAAGTTATTCAGTATCTTAAAACTGCTGAAATACCTCTATCAGAAAAAATATTCTACATATACCAAACTCTTATTGATAGGATTTCGGCTGAAAAAGTTAGAAAATTTAATTTCTTCTTAAAACAAATCCAAGATTTTGAAAAAGTATTTTCTCAAAAAGAACTAGAGAATAGAGTCGATGATATCATTATACAGTTAGAAAATTCTATTGTATCTGAAAATCCTTATTCTGTTTTAACAGTTGGCGAAAATGACATTATTATATCGACACCTCAAAAAATAATTGATAATAAAATTCAAACAAAATATCAAATTTGGCTTGATGTTTCATCTTCTGAATGGACAAAATCTGATACAGGACCTTTGTATAATTCTTGGGTATTCCAAAAAAGCTGGGATAAGGGAGAATATACAATCGAAGATGATATTAAACTTTCAAGAGAAAAAACTGCTAAAATTATTAGAAAACTAGCTTTATGCACTGAATATGTTTATGCGTTTTCATCTCTTTTTGATTCTCAAGGGGTTGAAAATTTTGGTGGAATAGAAAAATTTCTAATCATTGATCATAAAGAAACAACAACTGAAACTAAGTTTCATATAATCCCTCGTGATGATCAAAAACCTGTTCTTGATTATGAAAAAGGTCAAATGGCTATTTCTGCTGTCCCAGGGGCTGGAAAAACAACAATTCTTTTAGCGCTCGTGTTAAAACTTATGGAAAAAGGGATTCAGCCTGACAATATTTATGTTTTAACTTATATGGAATCAGCAGCAAGGAATTTTAAAGACAGGATAAAAAATATTAATCCTGAAAATACAAAGCTCCCTAATATTACAACAATTCACGGGCTTGCTTTAAGAATCATAAAAGAAAATTCTAACTACGAAAGATTAGGACTTGATGCTGATTTTGATATCTGTGATGATTCTCTAAAAGGTAGAATTTTAGGTTCTATCTCAGGGAACATTGATAAATCAGATATAGAAGATTTTACTCGAGCAATATCTGTTTTAAAATTTAGCAACTTGTCTAAAACTAGGTTCGAAGAAATTTTTTCTAGCCCTAATAAACTTCATCCTAAAGTTAATCGTTTTTTAAGGTTCTTTAGGGAATATCAGCAAAAACTTTCTGAAAATAATCTTATAGATTATGATGATATCCTTGTATCTGCTGTAAAACTTTTGGAAGAAAATCCTGATATACTAGAATATTATCAAGCTCAATGTCAATATATTATTGAAGATGAGGCTCAGGATTCTTCTGCTATTCAGCAACGATTATTGAACCTTTTATCAGAAAAATACAAAAATCTTATCCGTTGTGGTGATATTAACCAAGCAATTACTACAACATTTACAAATGCTGATGTTGAAGGGTTTTATAAATTTATTAATGAATCTCAGAATGTTTCAATGAACCGTTCTCAAAGATGTACGGAAGATGTTTGGAAGCTTGCGAATGAACTTGTTAAAATGGGTGAAGATATCCTAAAAGGTGCGTTTTATCCTATGATGATGAACCCTGTCGAGGGTAAAAATCCTGTTCAGAAAAATGCGTTATTCTCAAAAGTTTTTGAAACAGGACAAGATGAAAAAAATTATATTCTGTTAGAAATAAAAAAACTTTTATCCGAAAACCCTGATTCTACTATCGGAATTCTTTTGAGAAATAATTTCCAAGTTGCAGAATGGGAAAGTTTTATTAATAATGCAGGGTTCAAGGTTATTACAAGAAGTGAATCTTTGGGCAAAAAAGCTATTTTTAAAACAATTTTTGCAATATTAAAAGCTGTTGAAAACCCATTCAGCAATACAAATTTGGCTGACACATACCAAACTCTTTATGAACAAGGATTTTATAAAAAGAATTCGTCATCAAAAATTGAATCCTGTGAGGCTGATTTTATAACAATAAATCCTGATGATGCAGGTGATTTGTCTGAATTTCTTTGGGATATGAATTATTGGTTATTATGCTCAACTCTGCCTTTGCAAGAATTAGTTTCAAAAATCGGGCTTTGTTATTACAAAACTGATTTAGAAATCTCTAATGTTTATTTGATTTCTACTCTTGTTGCAAGATTGAATGTGAAAAATGATTTAACATTGTTGGTTGAAAAATTGTCAGAACTTGCTAAAAAGCCATCTTTAAGCGGGTTTAAATTCTTCTCAGAAGAAGATACGTCTGAAAAACAATCAGGTAAAATTCAGATAATGACACTTCATAAATCAAAAGGTGATGAGTTTGATTATGTATTTATTCCAGAACTTACGGAAAAGAATTTGGCATTAGATATTTCTAAAATGAAACTGAAATCATCATCAACATTTATGGAAAATGTTAAGGGTTTGGATTTGAACTACAAACCAAAATCAGATGATGAATTAAAAGAGTTCAATATTGCAGAGAATTTGCGACTTCTTTATGTCGCAATCACAAGAGCAAAAAGAAAACTTTATATCACAGCATCAGAAAAATCAAAATCATTTGGTCGTATGCAAGATAACGAATTGAATATGATTTTTGATAGATTGTTGATGGGGTAAATGTATTATTGCTTTAAGTTGAAGTAGTTGTTTTTAGTCTTTTGATTTTAGGATTTTGATGAAATAATCAATTTGTTTAAGCTCTTTAAGGTTACAATTATCAATAGATGTTTTAATTTGGGTAGTTAGTTCTTGTTGTGGTTTTTCTGCAAGAATTTCAAAGAAATCATTAATATTACATTTGAAAACATCTGCAAGCTTAATCATAGTAGAAAGCATAGGAAAGGATTTGCCTGTTTCTATAAGTGCAACTTGTCTTTGGTTAATTCCTATAATATCTCCTAAGGCTTGTTGAGTGAGCTTTAGCGATTTTCTATAATCTTTTATCTTATTTCCAACTTTTAGCTTAATTTCTTGTTCGTTCATTTGATTTCTTTCTAGTTTTGTCAGTGTCTAAGTTATTGATATATTAGGCGACTATGAATTTTTTATCATTCCTATTTTTTCGTTCTTGTGTTCAAATTGTATTTTGTAAAATTTTAATTTAACCAAATATATTGATTATAAAATTTTGAACATATTGCATCAAACTTAATATTGTTTTTTTCTATGTATTGTTTGTATTCATGTATTTTTTCTTGCTGTCCTTGTAATTCTGGTGATACAAGGCAAAGTTTAAAACCTGCTTCTTTTAAAATCTTATAAATTTCAATATTAATTGGTAATTTTGAAAAACAATCTATCCAAACCCATTTTGTATGATTTTTCATTGAGAGTGCCAATTCAATAGGTTCAATTTCTGAAAATCTTACAGCAGAATTCTTATTGCCATTTTTTGATAATAAATAAATCATTGGAATTGAACTATCAAGAAAAAAATACTCCTTAATATTATATTTTTCCAAGAGTTCGATGCACTTATATTCAATTCTTTCTGATTTAATATTAACTATCATTGTTCCATGTTGATATTTTTTTAAATAATCTTCAAAATCATCTCCATCAGAAAATGGGTCGTGTGAAAGGAATAATGAACCATCTTTTTTGTCTCTTAAATCTATTTCAACTCCATATTCTCTTGGAAGTTTTTCTAAATCTTCTATCGAATTTACTCTATGTGCAATAAATTCCATTATTATTCACCTTTCTTCAATTTTTTTGTAAGTTTAAAACTAAAATCAATTGTACGTTTAATAAATTTCCATTTTGCAACTATTCCTGTATTCCAGTGTGATTTACCATAAATTCTTGGTGGGAAAACAACAGGGAAACGAATAATTTTATAACCTTTTTTCTTTGCTTCATATAATGCAAATAAATCTAATGCAAAATCATATGGTGCATTTTGCCAATTATCAAATAATTCTCTTGAAAATATATTTGGCTGAGCATTGATATCCCATAAAAAAGTTCTTAATAATAATGTTTCAAAACACCCCATTCCAAACGTGAAAAACACATCAAAAATAGGGCGCCCTTTTCTTGTGCCTTTTACAAAAATTTTTGATTCATTAGATTGTTCAATTATACTCAAAGCTTTTATTACATCTGATGGATCAGTTTGCATGTCTGCATGTGTCCACCCTATATATTCTCCATTTGCATCTTTTAAACCAGATAAAATACCAAATCCATATCCTTGATTAATTTCAACTTTTACAGTTCTTGCAAAACTAAATTTAGGTAGCAATTCTCTTAAAACTTCACTGCTATTATCAGTCGAACCATTATCAACAAGAATGACTTCAATATCATCTCTTGATATAACACTATTAAATTTTTCTAATATAAGTGGTATATTCTTTGCTTCGTTATAACATGGAATTATTATTGATAATTTTTTCATTTTCTTACTCCTATTTTTTAAATACCCAATATTTTTGTCCGATAAAATTTATTATTGTGCTTGTCCCTGTTGCAAATAAAAACGAAAACAATTTAATAATTTGAAAACTGCTTACACAATTTGGAAGTATAAGAAGTGAAATTTTATTAACTAAAATATTTGCCCACAATGACGTTAAATAAAGTACAATAAATTTGATAACTTCAACAGAAGATTTTTTATTAACTTCAAATGTATAATATTTATTAATAAGGTAGGCGACTATTGTACCTAACATAAAAGAAATACCTTTCGCTATAGATAAATCTACAAATTGGGATAATAGATAGTAACATAGGCAATCCGTACCAACTGCACAAAATCCTGCAAAAATAAATTTAATTAATTGTTTTTTTGTTTCTGTTTGTTCCATATTTTCTCCAATAAAAATGTACTAATTCCAAATAAAATAAACCCTATAATAGCTAATAATATCCCTTTCTCCCAAGGACTATGATATTTAATAACCAAAGCCTTGGCAGGTTTTTTTATTTCAATAACCATTCTGTTATAGTTGTCAGGTATTATTTCCACTTCAATTCCATCAACAAAAGCCTTGTAATATTTTCTTTTAATCATATTAACAGTAACTTTCTGAGGAGTTGAAACATTTGTCAAATCAACAATTGCCCCTTGAGTATTAAATTCTATCGGAATTGATTTAATTTTTTTATCAAAAGCTAGTGGCTTAGGATTAGGTATTTGATAAAATTTTATTTTATTTTTATAATTATATACAAGTGGAAAATTATTTTTCACATAATTCATAATTAATTTATTTTGTTTTTTATCCAACATATTATATTCTGGCCAATAATCATATTTTTCTATATCCATATAAATAAAGTATTTTACGCCATATTCATTAAAATATCTTAAAAAATTTGTATCTAAATAAACCTCGCTAGGGAAAACACTATTTTTTAAATGTATTTTTTTATATAAAAATAAACTATCTTTTAAAAGAATTTCCAAACGATCATTATATGCATCGATACTATGAATTAAATTTACTGTAGGTATATTCATAGAAAAAGCCAAAGAATATTCTTTATCGAGTGTTCGCTTAGGAGAATATGAATAAATACGGAAATTTTTAATGTCTTTAATATTATCAATATTCATATACTTAATTGAAGGATAAACATAAAATGCTGATATCGCATATTTTATATGAAACAACATTAAAATAATAATTAATGTTGTTATTATTTTAGAAAATTTATTAATTCTAGATAAAACAATAACACCTCCTAAATTAAAAAATAAATTTATGAAAATAATAAATTTTTGAGGATTAATGAATTTATTGAATATGGGGAAAGAATGCAATAAAGTCCATACCCCCCCCATATAACCAAGACTAAGTATTAATGCAAATCCCCCTATAAATAAATATAAATTTTTTTCTAATAAAATTTGTTTGCGATTATTATTGTTAAAAATATAAAATATAATACATGATAGTAACACAAAAAATGCAGTGGTAAAAAATATTGAGCCTGAATAAAATCCATTACCCATAAATTTCCAAAATAGAGGATTAACCATATTCAACATTTTAAGCAGATATGTTGGAATAAAAAATGTTATAAAATCCACATATGTACTAGATGATAGTTGCCAAGGAACTCTATTTATATCTTTCATTAAATCAAGTGTGACATATATCTGAGGAAAAGCTAATAAGCCTCCTATTATTACCGGGTATAAGCTTTTAATAAATTTTTTTTCATTAATTGAATGTATATAAAAAAGAATTAATAATCCTAGTATGTAAAACATACTAGCATACATAAACATTTGTATATTACCAGCATATATAAGCAATGCTGTAATAATTGAACCAATTATTATAAATTTAGCATTTATAATTTGATTCTTTACAAATTCTAAACCTATAACAATCATTGGTGCAAATGCTGTAATTGGAGCCATATAATACCAACTTCTAATGCCAATTAAACTATAACCAGATAAAGAATAACAAATTGCAAATAAAGTTGATAATGTAGAATTAACTTTGCAATATTTTGCAGCCTTGTAAGATAGAATATATGCAGTAATTATATGTATCCAAGCAAAAACATCTATAGTATAAAATTCATCTCTTAATACAAATTTGGAAATCCAGTATGAAAAATACATAATAGGATAAGTTAAAGCATATACACTAGCAGAAGTTGTAGGTAAACCTGTAAATTGATACGGATTAATTTCAGGAAAGAATCCGTTTCCAAAAAAATCCCTCATTGCACCTAAAATTACAGGGAAAAATTGGCTATAATTATCATCTTGAATAAAATAATATTGCTGTATAAAAATTTCAAGATAAAATAAAGCGCAAATAACAAATATTAAACCTAAAATGAATGGTAAAATGGAACTTTTTTGTTTTGTTTTTTCAGGATTACTATTGATTAAATTAAAAAATTTTAATTCTAACTTTTTTAATTTTATTATATTAATTTTATAATTTTTTAAAACTAATTCTAATATTAATAACAAGATAAAACCAATTAATAACCTAATAAACAAACCACTCCAAGAATGATGATGAATAATATTAAAATATCCTAGCGAACATAAAGCAAATAATATATTATATTTATGTAAATTTAAAAATAATTTAGAATTTATTGTTAAATTATAATATTTTTTTTCTTCGTTAATACTTGTTTGTAAAAAACTTGAAATAGGCATAAAGAAAAAATATATTATAGAGAAAAAAATAGAGTCTAAAAATAATTTTGAAATTTTTAAATTTATTGAATATCCTATTATTATTGAAATACAAAATAATATTAACCAAATTAATAAATATCTTTTTTTTATTATATTCATTTAAATATTCTCCTGATGGAAATTTCTGTATTTTTCATTTAATTCTTTAATTTTATCTTTATTACAATTTGTATCTTTATCTAATGAATACGGATGGTAATTTAATTTATGAAATAAACTTTGATAAGCTTCAAATGTTTTAAAATCATCAGGTGTTCCCCAACAAATATATTTTTCAACCTCAAAAGGCTTAACCTTGTAACCAAGTTTAACACCAGCCGAAATGCAACTGTCAACATAAAACTCGTTATTAACTCTAATATTGTTTTTGTAAAGATAATTTAGACAGTTTAAAAATATCTTTCCAGATCTAAAATAAAAAGCACCCACTATTGCATGATCCTTTTTGGGAGTATCTGAAATCGGAACTTTTACACTAACATCTTCAACAAATCCCTTTTCATCTAATTTTAACCAGCCATACGATTCTGGTTTTTTTTCGCTCGCTACATTGTTTCTGAATGAAAAAGCTAAAATATCTGCACCATTCATTTCTTCATCAAGTTTTTCAAAATCTAAAATCATAGAATTATCACAGGCACCTATAAATAAAGGTAAGTCTAAATCTTCATTATTTAGTCCAATTTCACATGTACAAGCTTGTCCTTCTGTAACTTTATCCAACGAAATTACTTTTGCATTTGGGTAAACATCATTTATCTCTTTTTCCAAAGGATAGTTTTCAAGATGTTCTTTTAAACATACAAAAATGTTCTTACTACAATCAGGTAATGCATTACTTGCTTGTAGTATCATTGGTTTACCACTTACTTCAATAAGTGGTTTAGGATTATCATACCCTTCATCTTTAAATCTTTGACCTCTTCCTGCAAGAGGAATTAATTTTATAGCATTATATGATTTTTTATTTAAAGGTTTATTTATCAAGGATTTAAAATATTCTGACCATTCAACATATTCTTCTAATTCACCTGGTGTCCCCCATTGTTGCATATGCTGAATTTCATATATTGAAACTTTTAATCCATCCTGCACCATCAAGTTGTAAATCATACTTACATAATATTCACCATTTAAGTTTATATTTTCATCCATTAATTGTTTAAAGTATTTTTTAACATAACTTCCTTTTTTAAAATAATAT
Organism: Candidatus Gastranaerophilales bacterium; assembly: GCA_944324055.1. Lineage (GTDB taxonomy): Bacteria > Cyanobacteriota > Vampirovibrionia > Gastranaerophilales > Gastranaerophilaceae > UMGS1585. The sequence goes on from CALUUV010000002.1 coordinate 15,736, forward strand.
GTACCATTAGATGCATATTCATTCATTCTATTAGCAGTAAATGGTTGCTTTTCTCTAATTTCTAACATCCATTGTTTATCATCTCTCATAAAAGCATAGTTAATTTTTCCTAACATATGTGGATGAAATCCTTTATAAGCAGGAATTGCACCATCGGCATTGCGATTTCTTGTATGTTTTAAAAAATCCTCATAGTCCCAATATGTGCCAAAATCACAATAATTTACAATAACTTCTTCTTCGTCATCAATCATATCTCTTAGTTGATACACTGCATAAACAGGACCTTTTTTATGTGGAGCAATTTCTACTATTTTCCCTTGAGGTGCAATTCTATTTAAAACATCACGCATATTAGTTTCTTTTAAATGCGCTGTATTGCAAATAAAAATTATATCTTTTTCGTTTGGGAATAAATTTACAACATGCTCAATTATTGGTTTACCATCAACTTCTATTAATGGTTTTGGTGTGGTGTATCCAGCATCAATAAAACGTTTTCCTATTCCTGTCATTGGTATTATAATTTTCATAATATTCTCCTCTATATTTTTTGTCGATATTTCTCAGCTTCCCAATTTCCAATATATGTTATTTCTTCATCGGATAAATAATTAATCTCTCCAATTTGAGGTATAATTGACATTGTATGAAACTTAAATACATCCATGATTTCTTTTGCCTTTTTTATATTTTTAGCAATGAAAAATAAATGATTTTTGTAAGTAACTACTTTGGGATATTCAAAAAAGTTTTCTTTATAAAGTTCCAATTCTTTGTTATTGTCAAGATCACAAACTTTTACCCCGCAATAAACCATTTTATCTGGGCAAAAAGGTTTAGTCATATATAAGTGAGGATTAGTTTTATACATTACCTCTAAATATTCATCTTCACATATTAGTGATATTAAATTTGTTTGAAAAGTATCGTTAATTTTTTTTGAAACTTTATTTGTTAATTTATATTTCTTTAAGTTTATATTTATATAATTTTCTAATGCATCAAGGACAAACTCTTGCAATCGTTCCAGTTCTTTAATAGTATCAGCAGTAACAATCAAACCGTGATTTTGCAAAAATACAATATCAGGAATTGTATTGCATATTGTTTGTTTTAGTTCAACTGCTAACTCTATACCTGGCGTTTTATAGTTAACAAATGCAATATTATAATTACCAAAATCTATTTTTCTTAAAATTTCTTTCCAATTTTTCCTACAACATACAATATTAACTGCAATAGGATGAGTATGTGCAGTATATTTTTTCATCATTGAATGTAATAATGTTTCAATAGAAGGTCTGAATTCTTTTAATTTATTGGATTCATTAACAATCTTTGAACAAATTGCATCTTTTTTTCTTTTATGTATTTCTTTTTTTAATTCAACATTTTCAAATATTGATAAAACCTTATCATTTTCAACTTGCGCATAACCATAATTCTCTTCTATATCAGATAAATATACCCCTGAAGCTTTTATTAACATTGTTCCATTGGATAGTTTTACAGAAGTATTACCTCCTCCAGCTTGAACAATATCAAAGCGTTCTCCCAAATATTTAGACATTTTTATGAAGTCTTTTAATTCTTGTTTCATAATTTAATTCCCATCAATTCATTAAAATTATTAAAAGTAATTACATCTTTATCTTTGCATAATTGTTCTGTCTTCCAGTAAGCTTTAATCTTTAATGCTTGAGCTCCTTGTATATCTCTTGAATAAGAATCACCTATCATACAAACTTCTGATGCGTTTAAATTTATTTTTTCTAATGCCATTTGAAACATTTTTTTATTAGGTTTTTCAATTCCTACCTCTTCACTTGTTACAATATATTTAATATATTTTTGTAAACCTAATTTTTCAATTTTACAATATTGAATATATGCTGTTAAATCAGTAACCAAACATATTTGTTTATCACTATTTGATGCCAAAAATTCTATTACACCATCAAATAATTTCATTTTCTTTAATGATTCTGACCAATATATTTCATATAATGTCTTTACTAATAACAAATCTTTAATATTTAATAGCTCTAATGCTTTTTGAAAATACAAAATTCTATTATGCGAAGAGGCAGTATTTTTTAGATTTTCATGTATATATTTTTTTGCTTCTTCGTAATGATATAAAAAATCTTTTTTTGTAAATGTTTTTGCAAATTTACATACACAATTTATTGCATAGTTATGAACTATATTATAGTCATATAATGTGTTATCTAAATCAATTAATATCCCTTGAACCATACTTATCCTTCATCTTTTCACTTAATAAATGTAAAATTATATAAAAAACTATACTATTTAAACCTGATGGTAATGAAAATTCTTCTGATACAATTTCATCAATATTTGCAACTGTTTCATATAAAATTTCCGTACAATTAAAATTATTATCGACCTGAGATATTATTTCCAAATATTGAAAATTCAAATTATTTGTATAATCCCAATTAAAATCAATTTTTTCAGCCTTTAAATAATTTATTAATTTTTCAATATTAATATTTGATGACAAGTCTAATCTTAATTTATAAACAGGTTTTTGATCTAAATTAGTAAAATCAAAATCATCATCTGTAAAAAATTTAATTATTAAATCCGCAAAATTTTTCTGAGGTTTTATATATTGTAAAGAATCTTTAGTTCTATTTTCAATTGAACTTAAGACTTGTTCTACTGAATAATTCCGTTCATTAACATCTCTTTTAATCTTCCAAAATTTATATAATCTTTCATCAGGATCTAAATAAATTTTTAAATCTACAAGTTTTCTCATTGCAGGAAGATAAAAAGTATGTAGTCCAGAAAGGATAATAAAAGGTTTAGGTTTTATTATTTTAGGTTCTTCAAATTTACCTGAAGAATGATTATATTCTCTATATGTTATAGTCTCTAATTTTTTTAACTTTTTTATTTTATCTACTTGTTCATATAAATAATTTGCTTTAGGATTTAAATGTGTAAATTTAGTCCAGTTATCATCTCCTCTTTCCCATTTATGAGTTCCATCTCCTTCAAGTGTAATTAAATTAGTATTAAAAATATTTTTTAATCCTTGTAATAAAGATGATTTACCTGTACCACTATCTCCACTTATTCCTATTATTGCACTTTGGTTATCTCTGTATACTGCGTTACTTTTAACACCAATTTTATAGTGTAAATATACAGCAAAAAGTAATGCTGTTTCAAGCAGTGTAAATATTGTGTTTCTTATTAACTCATTATTTATTTTTAAATTAATTGTATTACTTATTATAGATAAATCGTTTAAATCTCCAATATGGCAAAATACAAAATATAATAAATAAAATATATTTAAAAAAATAAAAGAATTTCTAATAGGTGTTTTGTCTGAATATTTTATAATATAACTTATGTAAAATGGAACTAACCAAATATACCAAGCAGAACTTGTTGGAGGAATAAATAATAAAAATAATGATAATGTCAATACTATAAATGAATCAAACAAATCATTATTAATTTTACGAAAAATTAAAAATCTAAAATAAATCAATGATGCAACAAACAATGAAATTACTAATTTAACATTTCCTATTGGTATTGAAAGGAGAAAAAATAAATTTTGTTTATCATTCATTAATACCATATTTTGAAATCCGTTAGAAAATACATATGGTAAAATAAAAAATAGATATAGTGCAGCTGAAATAATTACAAATTTTATAATTGATTGATATTTCTTATTTTTAAATAAATATATAATTATAATAGGTAATATTAATAATGCATTAAGTTTTGTACTAAGAGCTAATCCATAAAAAAAAGCACTTTTTAATATTTTTTGTTTTTTTAACGCATATACTGATAGAAATAATAAAGCTACAGGAAGTAGGTCTAATTGAGAATGCATAAAACCTGAATAAATTATAATTGGAGATAAAAAATATCCTAGTATAATTAAGTGTTTCTTACTTTTATACATTTTACATAAGGTAAAAAAGATTGTAATATCTGCAATCAAAGTTGGAAGTTTAAATATAATATTTGTTAAAAATATATTACTTAAATGAAAAATATTAATGAAAAATATTCCAATAGAATATACATATAACATTATTGGATGATAAGGGAATTCTAAATTTAAATGATTTGTATATACATATTCCCAAGGATTATTAAACTTAAAACAATTAATAAAAGGTATAAATAATAAATTTTGATAATCAGATGAAAATAAACCCATTATAATAATTTTTAAAATAATTATTATAAATGTAATTAATAAAAATTGTTTTTTTTTGAATTTTAATTTCAATATATTAAACATATTAGCCTCTTTTATTATCAAATTCACAAATTTTATATTCAGTTACAAATGAATATTCTTTAATTGAGAATCCTTCAATCATTTCTTCTGTTGATAATGGATTAAATGAATCTCTATTTTTTGCTTTGGTATATATAACTTTCATTGGTGTGTTTGTTAATACCAACAAATCCAATAATCCACTACGCAAGCCTATCAATTCTTTTGCGTGTTTTGTTAATTCAAATATTTCACCTAAGCTCAAATCACATTGTTTGAAATCTTTGAATTTTTCTTTATTATCTTTTTTCATCACATTACAAAATACATCTGTTCCTTGCGATTCGTATTTTGTTTTCAGATCTTGCCAAAATTCAAATTCACAATCTTCACAAGTATTTGCCTCAGGGGTGAAAATAACAAAATTATCCAAATTTAATCCTATTTTGTTAATCTTAGATTTTAATGATTTTTTTATCTTATCTGATATATTTATTTCATTTAATTCAAAATCTGAATTTTTTAGTCCCATATAATTCAATACATGGTCTTTAAAATGTATTGTTGGATTTTCTTTGTCTCTAATATTATCTTCAACACTATCAAAATGTCGTTTGGAAAACATTAATCTAAATGTTTTCTTTTGTTCTGCAACAAATTCATCCATATACAAAGAAACTTTTATTCGTTTGATTATTACAATAGGGGTGTCAGGGCATAATAGTTCAACCAAATCTTTATGATAATTTTGTAAGCCAATCAATAAAGGTTTTTTAGAACCATTTTTTTCAAAATAAGCTTTTGCTAATCTTAAAAAGAATACACTTTCTCCAATATTTGCATGCATTATATATATATCATCATATTTATCAAAAAGTTTTTTATATTTTTTATAAAAAACATTGCCTAAATTATACTCATTATATTTATGGTTAAAGAAAGAATATGTTCTTAAATTTCCAATTTGTGTAAATTGTCTAACAGGTAAACCTAAAACTTTTATTTCTTTTGCAACACAACCCTCTGCAAATGTTTTGTGAGCTGTTACAATTCCTCCTAAAAATTTTTGCACTTTAGATGTTTTCTGTTTTTCTACTTGATAAACAGGGATTCCCAAAACAGATAAAGTTCGTATATTATTTATTTTTTGGTTTTTTATTATTCCCAATTTATAAATCTTCCCTTAATTCAAAATCTAACTTAAATTCACTATCTCTTTCTTTGCATACTGCATAAGCACATTTTAGTCCTGATGGTTTATCATCATTAATCAAAATTCTTTCACCCATTGGCATATCTGTTAGCAAATAGTCATATCTCAATTCATTTTCTGCCAAGAATTTTTTTAAATCTTCAAGATATTCTTCTTTTCTTGCAGTCATAAGTACAACTTTATCCTCAGAAGATATTTTTGAATAAAATTCCTTTACCCCATCGAGTAAAGTGTCATAACCATCAATTTTGTAACCGTTATGTTTTACTAATGTTCCATCTACATCAAGTATCCAAGTTTTTGCAAGTGTTGATAATTCCATTTACATTATCTCCCCTGCTTGGATTACTCCGTTATAGAATGCTCCACATATACTGTCATAATCTTCCCAAGCATAAGTTGTTAAACTTAGCCAAATTACAGCATGTAAAGCTTTGATTTTATTTTTATTTACATCTGGAACATTATCAAAGAAAAATTCTTCCATATCTTCCCAATTATTTGGTTTTATAGCAAGTTCTACTTCGTTTTCTTTAATATCAAGTGTAAATTTCTTACGATTAAATTGGTCATAGTTTCCTTTTATTGAATAATAAAGTTTTGCCCAATCATAATCTACATCACCAAATAATTTTGTTTTACCAAAATATCCTCTTGGATCAATAAGAATAGTTTTCATATTAAATGTATCAAACATTAAATTAGAAAAAGTACAATCTCCATGAATTAATCTAAACTCATTAGGTATCATACTTGTTAAGATTTTAGTAAACTTTTCTTTATCAAAGAAAATGTTTTTGTAATATTGACCATTTATTTTAATAAATTCTTTATCTGCAAAAGGAACAAGGTGTTCAATTTTAGATAATCTATCAAAAGTTTTAGTAATATAATTTTCAATACAATCTTCTTTATTAACTGGTTGTGCAGGTAATAGATTGTGTAATTTTTCTAATGCTTCAATGATATTTTTAAGAATATCTTCTTTTTGGCTCTTTGTTAAACAATCATATTCATAAATATTCTTCCCTTGAACGCGTTTCATTTTTAATGGTTCATATTCATAAATCTCTGGGATGAATTCATAACCAAGTTCTTTAATATGTTTGTACCAATTAATTTCGTCAACAGCGATTTTCTTGCCTTGTTCGTTAATCCCGCGTTTGATAATAATATCTCCATCAAATTCCATACTATTAAATGGTCTGCAACGAGGAGTTGAATCATTGTTATCAGAATAAGACAATAATGTTCCAATCTCTTTTGAACCATATAAATCTAATCTATTAAATTTGATATCTTGTTGAGATAACCAACCTACTAATGCTCCTTCTTCTGAGATTCCTTCAAGATATGATTTGTTTTCAAATATAAATAAGCCTGCAATCCCATTTTCTTTAGAAGGTTCTTTAACAAACTTGCCATCAATGTATGACCAACGACATTCAAAATCTTTAGAAATTCCGATATAATTCCCTTTTACTTCATTATTTACCCCAACTGGAATTTGAAATCCTTCTGATAATATCAAATCACACCACATAATCATAAAAGGTTCATTAGAATCAAAAGGAGAAATAGCTTCTTTTATCCCTGAAATAGTTCCTTTTTTAGTAGCCTTAATTACACGATAATTATATTTATTTCCAAATGCAGCAAGATATTTTTCTAAAACATCTGTTTTATAATCTGCAATAATAGTAAACTCTGCTTGTGGGAACTTTTGAAACGCATAAAAAATAATTGGAAGATTATTAACAGGTACCAAACACTTAGGCTTATTTCTTGTTAAACCCTCTAATCTTGTCCCTTTACCACCAGCTTGAATAACTATCTTCATAACAAACTATCCATTGTGTTATATACCTAAAACTTATGTGTATTATGATATCATAACCATTTTTTAATACAAGTATAATGTAACAAATTATGTTGTAAAATTTGGAAATATATTTAAAAAATGTATATACGTTAAAAAAAATCAAAAAATTATTATTTTCATAACACAATGGATATTATGTTATATTTTATGTTATAAGAAATCATATTTATAAAATAAAGTTTCGGTAGCTTTCAAATATCTCGTCTTCTTCTATTCCTATATATCTCAATGTTATGCTTGGGGATGAATGGTTGAATATCTTCTGTAAAATGACTACATCTTTAAACTTCTGATAATGATGATATCCAAAAGTTTTTCTTAAAGTGTGTGTTCCTACTTTATATTTTATCCCTGCCTCTCTGCAGGCTGAATTGATTATTAAATAAGCGTTACAGCGTTCAAGTCTATTAGAAAATTTTGTCATAAATAATGGTTCATCATCTGAACGATTCTTTATATATTTATTTATTAGTTGTTCAAGTTTTGAATTTATTGGAAACTTTTTTCGTTTACCTGTTTTCTGTTCTTCTAGTTCTATAAAATCTTTATTCCTTACATCCCCTACATCTAAACCCAAAATGTCAGATATTCTTAACCCACTATTTGTTCCCAAAACAAAAAATAATAAATCTCGTTGATTCTTTCTTGCTAAGATTGATTCAACTTTTTTAATTGTCTCAATATCCCTTATTGGTTCTACTATTTTCATATATTATGCTCCTTCTTAATTCCAAATTAAGAATAGTATTTATATAAAATAATTTCTAACCAATAATGAGTATGATTTTATGTTAGTTTGTAAAATATAATTTTACCCCTATACATTTACACCTATGCATTTACCCCCGCTTCTTGTTTATGTTTGAATTGCATTTCGTATAGAGCCTTGTATTGACCGTTTTCAATTTGCATTAATTCATCGTGAGATCCAAGTTCTACAAGATGTCCTTGATTGATTACTGCAATTCTGCTTGCGTTTTGGATTGTAGAAAGTCGGTGAGCAATTACAAATACTGTTTTATCTTTCATTAAGTTACCAATTGCTTTTTGAACAATTGCTTCTGATTTGTTATCAAGAGCAGATGTTGCCTCATCAAGGATAACAATTGGAGCATCTTTGATGAACGCACGAGCGATAGCGACACGCTGTTTTTGTCCACCTGATAATAAAATTCCGCGTTCTCCGATTTGCGTATCAAGTCCGTCTTTAAGAGTTGCGACAAACTCATCTAAGTATGCCATTTGAATAGCGTTTTGGATTTCTTCTTCTGTTGCGTTTTCTTTTCCTAGAAGAATATTTTCTCTTATTGTTCCTGAGAATAAGAAATTATCTTGGAATACAACAGCTATATTTTGTCTAAGAGATTTTAATGAATAATCTCTGATATCAATTCCATCAATTTTAATAGAACCTGATTTAATATCATAGAAACGAGGTATAAGACTAACAATTGTAGATTTACCACCGCCTGAGTTTCCAACAAGTGCTATTGTTTCACCTTTTTTGACCGATAGGCTAAGATTATTTAATACAGGAACATTAGGAACATATTCAAAACATACATCTTCAAATTGGATTTGATTATGTTCTTTTTCCATTACGATTGGGTTCTCTTTATCTCTGATTTCAGGGACAGAATCTAATACTTCAAATATTCTTTCAATTGAGAAGAAAGAGAATTGAACTGCATTCAAATTATTACCTATATTTTTAACAGGAGTGTATAACAAGATTAAAGCAGTAATAAATGAAACAAAGTTTCCTGCTGTAATTTGATTAGTCATAATAAGATGAGATCCATAACCGATGGCAGCGGCAATCCCAACAGATACAATAACGTGCATCATTGGAGAAAGCCATTGAGTCTTTTGGACCATTTTTATTCTTAGATTAAATATATTTTTAAGAATCCAAGAGAATTTATTTGTTTCATATTCAGACAAATTGTATGAAGTAATTGTTTTGTTTCCGGCAAAAACTTCGTTATATTCAGTAATAATAGCAGCATCTGCAACAACAGTTTTGTCCATAACTGATTTGATCCTTTTTTGTAGTTTTGCAACAGGAGCAAAAGCACAACCAAGAACTAAAACAGCGATTAAAGCTAATTGCCAAGAGTTATAGAATAGTACACATACTAAAGATATTGATGAAAAAATTCTTTGAGTAAAAACACTTAAGTTATCTAGAAGCCCTGCACAAGCAATATCTGCTTGGTTGTTGAACTGAAAAACAATATCCCCAGAATTTCTTTTATCAAAGAAGGACGTTGGCAAAGTAAGTAATTTTTTAAACATATCATACTTAAGTCCATTGGTAATTTTGCCCCCAACCCAAGTTGAAAGGTATGAAGAAAGATACTTAAGCCCACCTTGCACAGAGGTGAAAGCAACAATCCCTAAGGGAATATACCAAGGTGATTGAATAGATTTTTCCACCATAACTAAATCCATATAAGGTTTAAGAGCAAGCGCAATAATTGCATCTAATGACCCTATTGGAATACAAATAAGCATAGAACACAATGCTCTAAACCAAACAGGTCTGACATACGGCCACATACGGTGGTAATTTATAAAAAATCTATTTTGTTTAATTGCTTCAATTATTTGCATTTATTTCTCCTTGTTAAATTTTTGTGATTATATAATTTAAAATTGTTTTACCAACATAAGTTTTTTGCTCCAGTTTTTAAACAACCATAGTAATAGCCTGAAAATCCAGCTTTTTCCATTAATATGCCTACTTGTTGAATATTATATTCAACTCGAAAAAGTTTGATATTTTCATTTTCTAATATTGCAAATGCAGCTTTTGGATTTCCATCACGTGGTTGACCTACGGAACCAGGATTACAATATATTTTATTTTCATATTGTTCTAATCTTTGAACATGCTTATGTCCAGATAAAAATATTTTTCCACTAATTTGTTCAAAATAATCTTTATTGGGTTCTAAATAATCGTCAATAGGATTATCCCAACTTCCATGAACCATAGATATATCTCCAATAACACGTATTGGAGGAAAACTTCTTATCCATTCTAAATTTTCTTTCGTAATAATTTCCCGTTGATATCTAAGACAATCATTTGCACTTTTAGAGCGAGGACAAAAAGTATTTGAAGCCATATACCAATCATGATTCCCCATTACACATTTAACATTTCTTTTTCTTAATTCATCACAGCATTTATTAACTTCACTATAATAACCAACAATGTCTCCAAGACAATATATTTCTTTTATATTCATTTCATCAATGGAATTTAAAACTGCTTGAAGAGCAACAAAATTGCCATGAATATCAGATATTATTGCTATCATATATAATAATGTCCTCTGTATATCTTATTGATTTGCCTTTTTTAATTATTGGTTGAGTAGGAATTATATTATTTAAAAAATAATCTATACTCATTTTACTTTCGTTATAATTGAAAGCTGCTCTAATTGATGTGGCAGATGATATTCTTGGATTAATTTCTAAAAGTTTTAAATAATTATTATCTTTTCTAAATTGAAAATTTGTTGGTCCAACAGGTTTAAAAATTTCTGCAAGTTCAATTAAAGCAGTTTTAATTCCATCAATTTCAATAGTTTGAGCAATTTCAGTATAACCTTCTTTAGACAATTTTCTTTTTAAAGACATAAATGCAAGTAACTTACTCTCTTTATCAAAAAATGCACTTACTGTATATTCTTCATCAATAGATCCGATAATTGGCTGAACCATATGAGTTGTTCCTATTTTATCAAGATTTTGTTCTAAAGTTTGTTCATCTTTTATAATAATAATTCCTTGAGAAGCGAATCCTCTTTTAGGTTTGATTAGAAACGGAATTTTTATATCTTCTGGAACAGATAAATAAGTTGGTATTGCATATTTGGAATTGTTTTTTTCCAATTCCTTATAAAATAGCCACTTATCTTCACATAATTCAATTAATGTTTTATTGTTTAATAAAACATTTGTTCTCTTTTCTAGTAACTCATGATTTTTATTCCAAGCTATCATATCAATTTCTATTGTCGGAATAATCATATCAACCTGATATTTATCTATAATATTCAACAGCCAATCAAAATAATTATTAGAATTAGTATTGGGAGCAATTTCAAAAATATCAGAAAAATAATTTGCTGGAGAAGTTTCATAAATACTTGTTCCTATAAGTTTTAATCCTTCTATTTGTTGTAAAGATTTTAATACTCCGTAGCCAACAATTCCAGATGCTCCAGAAACTAAAATAGTTTTTTTATTATATTTCATTTTCAATTTCGTCCTTAATTAACATTTGTTCGTTTTTATCTAAAAGCGGATTTTGCTTGTCGATGTAATCTCCTGGTTCCGGAGTATTTTCCATAATGGAAGGTAAACATACTTCTATAAATCTTGCAGATTTGTTACTTATAAAATCTTTTACCTTGATATACTCTTGTATAGAGTTAATCTTCAAATATGGAATATCATAAGCATAAGCAATTTTTTCAAAATTTGGAGCTGAATATCCATCAATAGAAACACAATAATTTGCATTATAAAGTTTTTCTTGAGTTTTACGAATCATACCTAAACATTTATTATTCAAAACAATTATATTTATTGGTAAATTGTCTCTTTTTATGGTTTGTAATTCTTGTATATTCATTTGCAAACCGCCATCACCATTAATAGAAACTATCATTGAATTATTATTTGTTACATAACTTGCACCAATTGCAGCAGGCAAAGAAAATCCCATAGAACCATAACCTGCAGAATTAAATAATCTTCTATTTCCGTCAAGCTTTAATGATTGTGCTACACTCATTTGATTCTGACCGACATCAGCCGTAATTATTGCATCTGACGATAAGTATTCTGAGATTTGATGCATAAAATTGTTAGCATTTAGATTAATGTCATCATAATTATGAGAAGGATATCTTTTTTGCCATTTTTTAATCAAATTTAGCCATTTAGAATAATCCAATTCAGTAAAATCTAATGATAAAAATTTTTCCAAAAAATTTTCCGTACTCGAAAAAATACTGATAGTTTCAGGAATTTTACGACCTAATTCTATTTTATCTACATCGACCCTAATGACTTTTGTTTCTTCAGGCAATCTAGTGCGATAACCACCTAGTTGCCTTTCATCAAGTCTTGAACCAAGAATTATTATAGAATCACAATTGGCAACTGCTAAATTAGAATATCTATTGCCATAATGTCCAATAAAACCACAGTAACATTCATTATCGTGAGCTAAAACATCTAAACCGCATAATGAAGCAACTACAGGAATTTGTACTTTTTTTAATAATTCTTTTAGTTTTTCTCTACAAACATTACTTCTTGTTCCTCCTCCTAAAAGAATAATTGGTCTTTTAGAGTTTTTTAAAATATCTTGAATTTCTTTAAGAGGGATGTTGTCATAGTTAGGTTTTTGAGGTTCTTTAAAGCTTTTGAGTTTTGATACATCATATTCTTCTCTTGTTATGTTGTATGGTAAGTCTATCAAAACTGGACCTTTTCGTCCCTCATTTGTTATATAAAATGCTTTTTCAAATTCATAACGTATATCTTCTATATGTTCGATTTTGATTGCATATTTTGTAATATCAGTTACCATTGATACCATATCAATTTCTTCAAACAGATTTTGCCTAATTTTTTTGTCTTTTCTACATCCCAAAGAATGAGGGGAGCCAGTGATAAAAATACAAGGATTAGAATCAAAATAGGCATTTGCAATTCCTGCAACAAGATTAACAGAGCTTGGGGCTCCAGAAGACATTGCAATTGTTGGAGTTTCAGTTATTATTGAATATGGGTTTACTGCAAATGCACTTGCCTGTTCATGATAATTTAAAATAAAGTCAATTCCTTCAGTCTTATATATAGATTCTACAACATCTGCATTATAACCACCTATATAACCAAAAATATGCTTAACATTGTGTTTTTTTAGTAATTCAACAATATAATCAGAAATTTTCACTTTAAAGCATCCTTTTAATTTATAAACTTAATTAACAATATTCGTTAATTATTTTCTAATTCGGCAAAACCAAATCCTTCTTTACCAAAGTGATTTCCACAATAGAACATTATGTATTTGTTATTTATTTTCGTAACGTGAGGATATTCAATCATTTCTGAGTCCCAACCAGATGATGATATATCTATACCAACCATATTATCATTTCTTTCCCAGTTGAATAAGTCTTTTGAAGAAGCATAACCTATTCTGTATGATTTATCTCTATCATTTCTAAAATCTAATCCTTCTCTATAACAAAATAGCATATGATATAAACCATCTTTTTCAAATATTGATGGAGAAGTTTGGCACTCATTTTTTACTTTTAAAGGTAAAACTTGTTTATTATTTCTTTTCCAATTTATGCCATCTTTAGATGTTGCATGTTTTATTATATATTGAGATTCAAGTTTATCACCTTCTTTAATCCATTTTTTACCAGTATGATAGAACATATGCCAATCTGTCTCAGATAATTTGTAGACAATCGGTGTAGAATTAAGATAAGGTTCATCCAATGTTGGTCCCATCAAAGGTCCTCTACTAATTTTTTTAAATCTTTCTCCGTCTATACTTTTTGCTAAACCTATTTCCCAATCATAATGAACACTAACTCTTCTTTGCCAACCTACATAATAAAGATAATATTCTCCGTTATGTTTTACTACAGAACAAGGCATTGAACCGTGTTCATCAAATTCGCCTAAACCTCCTAAATCTATTAACGGCTTATCTGATATTTTTAAAATGTTTTTTAGATTCTTTTTATCCAAATCCACAAAACCACCATATGCTCGGACTTGTGTTCCTGTATACTTTTCTCTTGTTGCAAAATATACTCTTATAAAGTCTCCAAAATCCATAGGAAATGGAATTTGTGCGTGGGAATACATCCAATCATATCTTTCATTTGGGGAAAATATTAATCCCTTTTTATTCCATTTAAACATTAATTTTCTCCTATATATTTATTTTTAATCTTTCGTTTTAGACTTCTTTAGTTATTAAGTCATATTGTTCCAATAATTCTGCGATTTCTGCTTTTGAGTTAAACATTAATATATCTATAAATGATAAATTCGCTACAAAATCATTATTGAATTGTTTGTAATTAATATTTTTCATTTTTATAAATTTCAACTCTATATTTTCTTTTTTAAATGATTTTGCATCATATAACTCTAAACCACCTATTGCATTAATGTATATTCCTGCATTCAACTTTTTATTAATTTCTATAATTCTTGCTTGTGCCTTAAGAGTGTTATCTTTATGGATTTCAGATGATAATAAAATTTCTGTCTTCAAGTTAAGATATTGTTTTACTTTTTCAAAAGAATTTTTCAAATATGCTGTTAAATCATCATTATTATAATAGATTATTTCTTCCATAATAGGATAAAAATCTTTAAAATAAGGTGCTTTTTTGTATGCCATACTTATAGTTTTTAAAAAGTTTTCTTTATCGTGTGTAGAAAAATTTAATTTTGTTTCATTAATTAATTTGTTTTGAGATGGTTTTTTAAGTGGTATAGAAAATTTATGTGCAGAATGATTTAACAATATAGAATTTCTGTTTATGTATCCTCTCATAATAAAATTAACATCATCTAAGATTACAAATTTGTCTACTGCATTAAACATTTGCCAGTAACCAATATATGGGAAAAAATATGGTTGCATTATTGCGATTTTTAACATTATTTTATACTCCCATCATTCTGTAATAAGTTAAGCTCTTTTTCTAATTTAATAATTCTTTCTTTTTTATGATTTAAAGATTCTATTAAATAATTATATATTTGTTTATTAATAGGAATATTGGATGTAATAAATATAATTAAAGATGATAATTTTTTTTGTTTATCAATTTTTGTTTCCAATTTTTTCTTTTGAATTTTAAATTTATTAATATCAGTTTCATCTGCGAGTTTTTTTGCTTTTTTTCTAGAATAAATATAATTAGTATTCATACATTTAAAGCCATAACGTAAAACAAATGTTAAAATAAACCAAATGTACCATCCATATTTCTTACCAAAGAGCTTTTTGAAAAAGTATAGCTTTTTGTACCTTTTGTCTCCAAGACCATTGGATGTATCATATTTTTTTTGTAAAGCTGTTGTAAATTCATCTAGTTGAAAATTAAACATTTTAGAAAGTTTAAAAGCAAACATACTGTTTAATTCTTTTATATTTTGATCCCCAGAAGCAAATGTAGACCTTTTACTTATAGTGTATGCAGCCATAATTTTGTCATAATAATATATTGGACCTTTTGAAAAATGATAATAATAAAGAAGATAATCAATTGGTAAAATTTTTAAATCTTTATAATTAAAATTTCTAAAAATTCTTGAAGATGTTAAAAAGAAAGGAGCATCTACTTCAAAATTAACAATCTCTTTTGGTTGCCATTTTATAAGATTATGTATATATGAGAATTCTGTTCCATTAAATTTGTCAACTTGTAATGTATCATGTGCAAATCCCACAAAATTATCGTGATTTTCTAAAAAATCTAGTGCTATTTCAATTTTATTTTCATCACACCAATAATCATCTCCGTCAATTATACAAAAATATTTTGTATCTATGGAGGAAATTGCTTTATATGATTGAAGCTCTAAATCTTTTTTTAAAAATGTATTTTCTTTTTGGACTGTTAATTTTATTTTTTCTGGATATTTTTCAGCATATTCTCTACATATATCAGATGTTCCATCAATAGAACAATCATCCCAAATAGAGATTATGTAAGGATATTTTGTTTTTTGATTTAATATACTCTCAATACATTTTGCTATTGTGTCTTTATGATTATATGTGAAAATAATTGCAGTTAATAAGTTATTCATTTATTATACCTTTGCATAAATTACTGTTTCGTTCCTTGATATTGTATTGTGATCCAAATATAATTTGTATTTTGGGTTGAGTGATTTAATAAGTTTTGGTAAAACAATTAAATCATCATCTAAATGATATGCACAAATCGCAAGTTTAGGAGTATATTTTTTGATTGTTTCATAGGCACCTTCCAAGGCTTTAACTTCAGAACCTTCAATATCCATTTTTATGAAATCAATTTTTTCAATATTATTTTCTTTGACATAGTCATCAATTTTAATAGTTGTAGTATGTTGTATATTATTTTGAGGAGTTGGATTTATAATATTTGTTCCTGGTCCATTTTTTTCAAATGTAAGTTTTTGATTAGAAACATCAGATACAGCTTTATCTATTAAAATAATATTTTTACTTATTTCTGGATTAAGTTCCATATTTTTTTTGAATATATCTATATTTTCATCCATGCATTCAAATGAATAAATTGTACCCTCTCCTTGATTTTCATGTGCAAAATAAATTGCAGTATCGCCATAACAAGCTCCACAATCTAAAACATTATCTCCTCTTTCAACTTTTACTAAATTATTATATTTGTATTGTTCCAAAATAAAATCTATTAGAATTCCTCCAGGAGAAAACCATAATTTTATATCATAACCTATCTTTGCAAGATCATATATTTTTAGATGTATAATATCTTGCCAAAGAACTATCTCTTCTTCGCTTATTTTTAAAGAATCAATAAAACTTAATTGAGAAAATACAGATGAATAAAATAATGGAAATCTTAAAATTGCAAAATCAAAAAGTCTATATAATACAACTTCTAGGAAAATATCCTTTGAATATTCATCTTCAAACATATTATATGATTCTTCTAATTTTTTTAAATTATATTTATTACAAAGCTTTTTCTTAATAAAATTTTCTCTTTTAATTCTTTTAATTAATGATGTTTCAACTTTTACTTTTTTTGAATAATCAGGAACTTCCTGATAAATATTTTCAGGGTAATAGTACATGGCACAAGTTTTAATTAAAGCTTGTAATTTTTGAGCAAAATCAGATTTATTATATTGTAGCGATAATTTTTTTCTAATCATATATTAATTCCTTTATTTATTTGTTAAAACTTATAATTTCTACTGTAAAATTTTTTTAGATTATTTATAAACTTTTCCTCTGAATACAAAAAAGAATGCATATTATAAACTTCTTTAATAGTACTTGTATATAGATTTTTATTGTTTATAAGATTTTTCATGTAAGTAGTAATATTTTTTTGCATATCTGTATAATTTTTAAATACACTATATAATTGATCCCATTCGATTGAAGGGAAAAATCTTTCGTTATAAATTGAAAAACCAATGGACCCTACATAATATGGCATAGTAAAATAACCATCCATTCCTTCGCCAAATGTAATAGTAAAATATGCTTTTGATATTAAATCCATATAATCATCAAAAGTCATATTTTGAACAATAATTAGTTTAAAATCAGGCATTTCAATTTTTAATTTTTCAATAATTTGTTGCTTCATATAATTATCATCTGGTGATAAAACAATAATTTTCTCTTTTTCTTCAAAAGAATATGATTTATAGCCTTTTAAATCTATATGTACAGATAATAAATGTGTTGGAATACCCCATTTGTTACATACTTCTTGGGTTGCATACCTATCATGAGCTATTGTCTGAGTGATATTTGTTGTTAGTTCTTTTAATTTATTAATTTTTTTAGGTTCTGGCATCAATTCGATATTCTGGTTTAGAATGTTTATCTGGAAACTAGGTATATTTTTTAGAATTTTCTTATCTTTTCTTGTTAAATGTTTATAAAATCTTTCTTTACACATATATTCAGGAATATGTAGAATTAATTCTTGAACATTTGATAAATTATTGATAAATTGTTCCCAACGATAGATTTTTTCTTCGTTTTTGAAATAATGATTATGAGTATATGTATATTCCCCTGGTTCTGTAATAATTAAACATTCAGCATCCAAACAAATTTCTCTTGAATATTTGCAAATAGAAAATATTGACATAATTCCACCATTAACCATTTCATTTGATGGGATTATAAATGCAATTATTTTTTTAGCATTTTTTATATGACTCAAATCATATTTATCTTGTTCTTTTTTGTATTCTCTATTTAATAATTTTCTTTCATAATTAGGACAACTAAATTTTATTCCTAAAAACCTGAAATTTAGATGTGTTCTTGTTTTGTTATAAGAAAATATGTTTGAAATATTTAGTTTCATCTAACACACTCCCTTATAGTCTTGCTAATTTTGATTACATCATCATTAGATAATTCATAATATAACGGTAAACAAGCTATTCTTGATGAAATATCTTCTGATATAGGGCAATCAAACTTATCTTTTAAATATGGTAATTTATTCAAGCTTGGATAGAAATATCGTCTTGGATAAATTCCTTCCTTGTTTAATTCTTCAAATACTTTTAATAATTCTGTTTCGTTTTTAAACAATACAGGATAATAAGCATAATTGTATTCTAAATTTTCTTGTTGTTTTGGTCGTTGAATATATCCTAAAAGCTCTCTGTCATATAATTCTGAGATATATTTTCTTTTTGCAATGATTTCTTCAATATAAGGTAAATTTGAAAGTCCCATTGCTGCATTGAATTCTGATTGTTTTGCATTAATCCCCAAGCAATAATGTTCATCTCCTTGATGACCAAAACGTTTAATTAATTCTAATTTATCAGAAATAGTTTTGTCTTTTACAATACAAGCACCACCTTCTATTGTGTGGAATAGTTTTGTTGAATGGAAACTACAAGTAGAAATATCACCAAAACCTAGTAATGATTTTCCTTTGTATTTTGAACCAAAACAATGAGCTGCATCATAAATTACTTTAATATTATATTTATCTGCTATTTTTTGTATCTCATCAATATTACAAGCATATCCAAAAACATGAACAGGCATAATAGCTTTAGTTTTTTCTGTTATTGCTGATTCAATTTGTTCAACATCTATTGTGAAATTATTTGGTTCTATATCAACAAATACTGGTTTACATCTTTCCCATAATATCGCGGATGTAGTTGCAACATAACTGAAAGGTGTGGTTATAATTTCGCCATCTTCAATATCCAATGCTTTTAATGCAATCTGTAGTGCTATTGTTCCATTGGTTACATAATGGAAATTATTAATATCCAAATATTGTGAAAGCTTTGATTCCAATTCTTTCAACAAATTTCCTTGATTAGTTAGTTGGCAGGATTCAAAAATCTGTTTTACATAGCTTTCATAGATTCTAATATCAGGTAAGAATGATTTAGTGACATATATATTACCTTTATTACTACCAACTAAAACCATCTAATTCCTCATGTTAATAATCAATTATGATTTATCGTATCATAAAAAAATATTAAAACAAGGTTTTTATTACAAATTATGTCATATTTTTAGAAAATATATTTAAAAATGGATATACGTTAAAAATTTTTAAAACTAATCTAAATAATTATTATCTCCTATCTTATATATACTCTTGGTAAGCGAACTTTTAATCTGCAAGGTAATTCGTAATTGATTGTATCAACTATCTTTGCCCAATTATCCAATGATAACTCTCTATCGTTTTCATCCAACAATACGATAATATCTCCCAACTTTGCATCAATGCCTGTTATATCAAACATCATTTGATCCATTGTGATATTACCAATCTGTTTTACCTTGATTCCATTTATCTTGCCATATATCTTATTTGACAATCCTCTTGGGACTCCATCTGCATATCCAATTGGAACTGTCGCAACCTTAGTCTCCCTATCTGCTATATATGTATGTCCATAACTAACACCATCATGTACAGGCATGTTGTGGATATTTGTTATTCTGCCCTTCAATCCCATTATTGGTTTTAACTTAGGATAAAATCTCAAGCTCTCTGGTAAATCAGGATATAATCCATATAACGATATCCCTATTCTTACCATATTTGAATGCAAATCATCAGGATTGTATATCATACTACCTGCGGTATTTAATATATGTAAAATTAATCCTTCTCTATTTATCCCAGAAATAACTTTATTCCATCTATCAAATTGTGCTTTTGTCTTTTCTGCATTCTCTGCATTTGCCAAATGAGTAAAAATACCTTCCAATTCTATAAAATCACAATTCTGAACTCGTTTTATATAATCAATAGCTTTATCAGGTTGTAACCCAATTCTGTTCATGCCTGTATCTAATGTAATATGTGCTTTTACCTTCAATCCAAATCGCTCATATACTTTTCTACAAGCTTCAATATGATCATCTGTAAATATTGAAATTGATATATTATTCTTTGCCGCTACATCAAATGACCATACAGGCACTGCACCTACTACAAGTATTTCACAATCAATATTCTCAGCTCTTAAATCCAAGCCCTCATCAATTGATGCAACGCCCAACATATCAATCCCTGAAGCCAACATTGTTGGTACTAACATTGCTGCTCCATGTCCATAAGCGTCCGCTTTTACAATTCCTAATATCTTTTTATCAGCTGGGATATTTTTTCTAAATTCTTCAACATTGTGTGCCAAAGAATCTATATTTACCTCTACCCACGCATCTCTATGAATATTTACTTGTGTCTGTCTTGTATTTTTCATACGAAAATTATACATCGGGGGTAAATTTATATCTAGGGGTGGGGTAAATTTATTATTAATAATCTAGTCACTTAATCATTTAGTTATTGTTACTATATTTGCATACTATTGATTTCTGTATAAGCATTAATCAATCTGTTTCTTATTTGAACTGCCATTTGTAAGCTTAAGTTAGATTTTTCTGCTGCAATCATTACTTCGTGTGCTGATATATCGCCACCTGATGCTAAAATCTCTTCTGCTTCTTCTGCTCTTAAGGCATCATTGTTAACTGAATTGATACCGTCTGAAAATGCATTACTTACCTTTGTCATAAAGTGATCCATATCATTCTTCTCAGGTTTTCTTTGGCTTTCTAATATCTCATCAAATGATTTTTCTGGATCATGGTTTACTGTAAAAGCATTACCATTCTGCAATGATGTATTAAAATCTCTTATTGGACTGTAATTAAATTCTGATATGCCGCCTATATATTCCATAATACTTACCTTTTTTATTTACCCCTATTATATATTCATCGCAGATTGAATCATTGTTTTAACGTTCTCTGCTGATGTTGCATTAGCTTGGTATGCTTTTGATGCTGATACCATCCCTACCATTTCTTCTACAATGTTTACGTTTGGTAAATCCACATATCCGTTTTCGTCTGCGTCCGGATGTGATGGATCATAAACTGTCTTTATAGGATTTTGTGCTTCATAAATCTCTGAAACTTCTACTCCCTTATATTTACGTCCTTCATTTAATGCAATACCTGTATTAATCTCAAAGTTTCCTGTTTCAGGATTGAATCTTCCTGCTGTTCCATTATTACTGAAGTTTGATGGACCTCTTGATAATTGGTCTGCAAGTACAGCTCTAAATGCTACATCTTTCTTGATATATACACCTTTTGAACCATCAGGATTTCTTGTTGTATTTATGTTTGCAATATTACTAGCTATCGTATCCATTTTGATACGTTGTGCTGTCATTCCTGATCCTGCTATGTCAAATGCGCTAAAACTCATTGTCTATACCTCTCTGCCCAAGTTCCTAAAACCTATTGTCCGCCTTTTATTGCCTCTGAAATTTTGGCGTACTCTCTACGTTCTAGGTTTGATAACATGGTGTATTGTGTACCTGTTTTTGATAAATCCATTAATTCTTTTTCTAATTCAACATTGTTGCCGTCTTTACTTCCACCATTGAATGTGTCTGCTAATATTTGTGGTTGAAATCCTGAAAAAGAATTTGAATTTAAATATGCTTTTTGCTCTGGTGTCAGTATGTTATAACCCTCTTTTGTTAATCGCTGTGGACTTACTTCTGTTATTGATTGTGGGTTATATTTGATACTATTTAAGCCTTTTACATATTCTTTATTTTTTTGATCTTCCATCATTTCGTAAAGCTGACCTTCAAAGCTTACTTCTTGTCTTTGGTAACCTGGGGTCATAACATTGGCAATATTAGATGATACTGCCTGTTGTCTTGCAAGCAAGCCGTCCATTCCTAGCTTTAATGTATGCATTGTGCTTGATGTTATTAAGTCCATACTTACCTCATTTGTTTTGTTTGCTTTTGCAAACTATCTACAATATTTTTTATCATTTATTTTTAGGTGTAATTTTAATTTATTGAGTAAATTTTTATTTACCTCTTCATTTACCTTTTCATTTACCCCTCGGGCTCACATCCGTTGGGTTCATTCGAAAATTTTTATAAAAAACAAATTTTATTAAAAATTTTCTTCATTTACCTCTTGCTCCTGTGAAATCAAAGATTTCTACGTCGCTCTCGTCCAGTTTCGCCCTGTACGCCTCCACCTTCGTGTAGCCGTTTCGGGCTCACATCCGTTAGGTTCTTACCATTTATTAAAGACAAAATCTCAGTTCAAATATTGTTGAGTCCTCGTCTGATTTTATTAGATTAAGTTGTCCGCATTGCTCCTCTGTATTTTGTTTGCATATATATAACCCTAGTCCGCTACCTGTTGATTTTGTTGTCATTCCTTCTTCAAATATCTTTTCAGGTTCTAGAATCGGTTTTGCATTATTGCTCACTTGGATTATTACGTTGTCATTTTTGATTGATGTTGAAATCTTTATCCAATTATCTTTTGATTCAAAATCGTCGAATGCTTCACAAGCATTTTTTACTAAGTTTATAACCGTTGATGTGAATAAAGTTTCATCTACAAATATTTCTTCTTCTATCTTGTTGTCTAATATTAGTTCTATGTTTCTGTTTTCAAGATATGCTTTTGATAATTCTGCTGATGTTTCAACTAATTTATTTGTCTTATATAACTTTAGTTCTTTGCTGTTTAATGATTTTAATTGTGTAAGTGTATTGCCTGCGATTTTGATTGATTTGCCAATACAATCAAGCGAATGATTTATTGTTTCTTCTTCGATATCATTATTTGAACAGTAGCGTTTAATTATTCCTGAATATAAATCACAGATTGATAATTGATTTTTTACTTCGTGTGAAATATATCTTGATTTTTTCGTTAAATAATTAATCTTGTTTGCTAAATCTTCACTATCAATTACATCATTATTTACAGGTGATGTATTACTTAGCATTGAACCAAGTTTATTAATACAAATACTTACTAAATTATTTTTTAAATTATCTGTATTATATTTAGTTTTCAAATAAGAGATGTCTTGGTCAGAATTGTCATTAAGTAAGTCAATAATTTTACTTATTTCCGGACTATTTGTGTAATTACAATATTTAAGTCCTTCATCTGTTAGTTTCCAAGATAAAAATGATATAAAATCGGATGTCATTACTAATAGAAAATCAGTTTCTTCTAATTGTTCTCTCCCTTTTAAATCATCCCCAAAATCAACATAATTAATATCAGAAAATTCTAATCTTGTTAACAAACCAGTAAACATATCCCGATTAGTAACTTTTAGAATGACATCCGATTCTACTCCATCTGTGCTTATTTCTAAAACAGGTTCAAGTAAACCACGGAATAGGCTGCTTAGCCCTTGTTCTGTTGTTAGTATTGAGATTGACTGTTTTAGTAAATATTCATCTAATGAATTAGTTTGTTTAATCATTTTTACCTTATAGTTATTAGCCTCTTACAGCAATTTTTGATTTTCTTTTGTTTAAGAAACCATTATTGATTGCATATAATACAGCTTGAGTTCTATCATTTACTTGAAGTTTTTGGAAAATATTATTAACGTGAGTTTTTACTGTTGTTTCTGAAATGAATAATTTGCTAGAAACTCCTTTGTATGTGATTCCTTTTGTTAATAAATCTAAAACTTCTTCCTCTCTTTGTGTTAAGTAAGATAGTAAGTTTTCTCCATTTTCTTCTGTTGAATTTTCTTCCTTAACTGATTTTTGGAAGTATTCGAAGAATCTTAATGATAATGCTGATGGTAAATAAATCTTACCAGCAATTACTTCTTCTATTGCATAAATTAGTTGAGCTGATGCCATAGTTTTTAGAACATAGCCTCTTGCGCCTAATTTCATTGCTCGGAAAATTAAATCTGCATCATCATATGCACTTAGTGCAATTATTTTAACAGGTAAATCTAAACTTTTAATTTCTTGGATAGCTTGTAAACCATCTTTTTCAGGCATATTCATATCCATTAATACTACATCTGGTTGGTATTTTTTTACCATATTGATACCAACTGATGCACTTGTAGATGCGTTTACTACATCAAAACTACCTTCTAAGCTTAATAACTCCCTTACGCCTACTAGGTGTTCGTAATTGTCGTCAATTAATAAAATTCTTGACTTCTTCTTAAATTCTCTACGCATATCTAATATCTCTCCCCCAGATTCTATTTTCCTCTCTCCACCATACATACTACAACCTTTTAGAGGATAGATTCATCGGCAATAAGGTCTATCTTTAGTACTTTTTGTGGTTATCAATGGATCTAGATAACATGGTCTAGAAAATCTATCTAAGCAAATACTGGCATGTGTTTTGGGATATCGTGATATTTGTAACGCTTATGATTTAATACTACAAATAAATTACTCCAATTAATCCAGTAAATAATCCAAATTTATTATTTTTATTCAAATTTGTTGTATACTTATAGTTGTTATTGTAGAGCAGGTTGACTAACGGAGCCGTCTATTTGATAACTTAATAAAAATTATGCGCTCGTAGCTCAGTAGGATAGAGCGACAGTTTCCTAAACTGGTGGTCATGAGTTCGACTCTCATCGGGCGCAAGTTTTTTCTAAAATTATTAGTGGATGATTTTTTATTTATTATCAGTATAATTTATTATATGAAGAAGTTGTTTGGATTTTTTATTCTTATCTCTTTAATTGTATTGCCGGCTTGTGCTAAGACGGTCGATAATACTATTGATTCTATGAATATACAATCTCAGAAAGGTTACATTGGAACTTTGCCTGATGTTACTGCAAAGTTTAAACCTTCTACTCCGACTGAGGCAACTCCTGTTTTTGAGGCTCAACAAGGTTTTGATGACCCTGATACCTTAAAACCTGTTCCAAAGGACAATCCAGCTTTTATTAATATTATGTATAAACAAGATAAACATAATCAATATTTAAAAGATGTAGCAAGAATTATTCCTATTGTTGAACAACTTCTTGATGGAATAGAAAACGAGATTTCTTCTCAAATTTTTGTTGCAAAAGCTGATTTGCTTTACCTTAATATTGATGCTCTAAGAAGAAAATATGAAGGAAAACCTGAAAGCTATTATCTTTCTTTTACTAAACTTATGCCATTAGGGACTCATGCAAAATCTATCGCAACTCTTCGCTCTGAAGCTGAAAGATATAATAAATATCTTGCTTATCAATCTTCTGGTGCTATTTATGCTCCGGATAATGTTAATCAACAACTTGATTATCTTAGACAAGAACTTGAAGATGTCCTTGTTATTTTGAAACAAGTAAACTAAAATAGAAAAGTAGCTTAGGTCTAAAAAGGGTTTTGTATGGAAGATTTATTATCGCAAAAAGGACATAGAATTGTTGTTAAATGGTTTCAACCTTATATGATTCTTGAAGCCGCTAAAAAATATTTTGATATTCACGATTATACTTTTAATGGTATGAATAAGTTTGACTCTATGGATGATTTCTTAAACGAAATTAATTCTGCTCAAAAAATTACTATTGGGTTGTATATGAAAAATGTGAATAAGTTTTATGTTCTTGTTCTCAAAGATGAAATTAATGAAGAAAATGATATTTCTGCTTTATACAATCTTCTTTTAAACAATCAATTTGATTCTGATGAACATTATGATAATGATGATTGGTGTCAAATTATTCAAGATACTGATAAAGCATTCAATATGATTGATCTTGGGAAAGCTGAAGCGTCGTTTATTATGAATTTAGGATAAAATTATGTCTGTATCAGAAATTAAAACTGTTATTAATGATATTATTGATGATTACAATTTAGATATTATTCTTCTTGTTGCAATAGTTTTGTTTGGGATTTATACATTTTTCCTTGTTCCGATTATGTATGTAAAATCGACAGAAGCTGTTATTGATGGAAAGTTGGTTAATGTTACATCTAGAGCTAGCGGGCAGATTATCCAATCTTATATTATGAAGGATCAAGAAGTAAAAAAAGGTGACCTTTTAATGGAAATTGATCCTAGAGATTACGAACAAGAATTAATTAAACTTGAAACTGATTTAGAAATTAACAAAGAAAAACTTAGAATGTTAACTCACGCACCTTTGCCTGAAGATTTAGAGGGTAATCAAGCGGATGGCGTAAATATAGGGGCAGGGGTAAATGAAGGTGCTGTTTCTAACCTTCAGAACAATCAAATTAATCAAGATAATAATGTTGGAAAACCTCCTGAATATGCAAAAAATGAAACAAATTATACTAATTATTCAAGAACATATATTCCTGAAGATTTAGCTAAAAAAAATCTTGAAAGAAAGAAAATTGTTTTAGGTGATACTTTGCAGAATATGTCAGATATTAATGCATCTGAACAAAAACCTGTTGAAATTAATATCCCTAAACCTAAAATTGATAAAACAAAAATAGATATTTCTAAGGATACTGTTGAATCTGTACAAAAAGAAATTAAAAATATTGAATCTATGGAAGAAGAAGTTAAATTAAGGTTATCTTCTACCAAAATTTTTGCACCTCAAGATGGAATTATTTCAAGTGTTTCAGTTAATGTTGGGGATGTAGTAAATCCTTCTGATGTCTTATGTTCAGTTATACCTAAACATGTGTGGGTTATTGCAAGAGTTAATCCACAACAATTGGATAAAGTAAAAATAGGACAATATGTACAAGTGGTTGTTCCTAATTATAAGCATAGGATTTTTAAAGGGACTGTCGTTTCAGTTGACAAAACTACAAAAGTTTATAAAGTTGATGCTGCGGATCAAGTGACAACTATCGATGCATCTGGCCAAGTTGTGAAAGATTATGAGCCAGCTTATCAAATTAAAATTAATTTTATCGAAGATTATACTGATTTTAATCTTCCTCCAGATACGCAAGTAACTGCTAAAATTAAGGTTAAAACTTTTATTAATCAGGAATTTTAAATGTCAGATATTATTAATAACTTATTTGATTTCATATCTTCTAAAACTTTAGAAAAAGAGAAAGGTAAAAATGTAGGTTTTACCAAGAAAAAGTATGTTGATTTATCAACAAAGAGCCGTGAAATTGATAAGGTTGCTCCTAGTGAACTTTTTATTGATATTATGAATTTTTCCGGACAATTTTTGCAGGAAAAAATCCATGGGGCAGAAAAATGTAATTGGTTGAAATCTGAAATGACAAGACCTTCTTTTGATCACTTTTCAATTGCTTATAAAAACCAAGTATTTTCTATTTTAATTGATATTAGAGATGATGAAGGGAATTCTTTTCTTCCGCCTGAATTTTTGAAACGCCAGCTTGGTGAGGCAAAGAAAAATAATCTTATACCTTGTTTATTCCCTGTGGTTATTGAAAATATGGATTCTTCAACTGCCCGTGTAATTGATAATAACAATTGGAATTTATTTGATTCTATTTCGGGTGATGCGATTATTCCCGAAAATTTAGTTTCTGATAAAAAAATTGAGATGTCGCCTTGGGAGCTTCATAATTTTGCTATTATGCAAACTAGGGTTATGTTGAAACAACAAGAGTTTAAAATTGTTTCTTTCCAAAATGTTATAGGAGTTGATCCTCAGCTATGGTTTCTTGATGAAAACGGGAAACAAAATTGGGTTGTTGTTAGATATGATGAAATAAAACCTGATGTTTTGATGGAAATTACTAGAAGATGTTTTAAATTTGATGGTTATTTAGCAAGGTTTGAATTTGTTTCAAATAATAAAAATAAAAAAATATATCGTGGAGATACTATCGGAGTAAACTTCTTGGGGTTTGAAAAAGTACATACTTTTGTTTAAAATAGCTTTGTGAAATTAGAGTTTATTAATAACAAATCAGATAAATTAATTATATTTTTAACAGGTTGGGGATGTGATTCAAGACAGTTTGAACTCCTTAATTCTGATGGTTTTGATGTATTAATCGGATATGATTATTCTGATTTAGAGTTTGATTTTGATTTTTCTTCTTATAAAGAGATTAATCTTATCACTTTTTCTGCTGGGGTTTATGTTGCAGGTCTTATTCAAGATAAACTTCCAAAATTAAAAAGAAAAGTCGCAATCAATGGGAATCCTTATGCTCATGATAGTTATTATGGGTTATCTGATGAGGTGAAAAAACAATTTACATCTGTGTCTAAGGATAATATTTTTGATTTTAGAAGAAAATATTTAGTATTTACCGATGACGAATTAGAGCTTTTAAACAAATATCAGCCTCATAGATCTTTAGAAAGTTGTATGCAGGAATTAGTAGCCTTGAATAGCTATTATGATAGTGATTATAAACCATTGAAATTTGATTTAGCTGTATTATCTGTTGATGACAAAATTTTTAATATCAATAGACAAACTGAATATTATGAAAAAAATAATATTCCAATAAAAAAAATAGAAAATGCAGGGCATTTCCTATTTTTCAAATATAAATCTTATAAAGAATTACTTTTTGAGTAATTTTTTCGCGCCCCAAGCAAGTGCAGTCAAAAGAGTCATTCCTCCTAGAATTTTTATTCCAATAGGAGTGCTATGCTTGTCTTTTCTGGCATATTTTTTGTTTGCAATAGTTAGTTCATCACAAGCCTGTCTATGAGTTTGGACTAATCTATCATAATTTTGTGTTGGACTATTTTCTATTTCTAATGCGCCTGGTAAACTTACTCCTGTTACACTTGGCGGCGGAATTTTCATATTTATTCCTGTCATATTGTTCCTTTATAATAGCATTCTATACATTAATAATCTTTGAGTATGTTCTTTAGGTAAGTACATCAAACCAGTTATTTTAGGTGATAAGATATTTTTTTCATCTTTTAACCAGTTTTCCATTATTATATTCTTTGATTTATCAACAAATCTAAAACCAAGTTTATAGAAAAATCCTGATGCTGAAGTTTCATTGTCTGTTATCTTAACATCAACAATTATTCGGCCTTCGGTATCTTTATCTGTCATTGATTTCTCAAGCAGATTTCGGACTGCTTTGGTTCCTTCTCCTTTATGCCTTATTGGAGAAGATATATAATCTATTTGGTAGCAGCTTTTTACATAATAATCGTGGCTCTCATCTGGGATTTTGAATGTTACAAGTTTATATTTTGATGTAAGTTGCATTAATTTATCTACATCGGTTTTAGGAACTTTAATATCTGATATATAATCTTGTGGTAATTCGCCTTTTACACGATATTTTTCGTGTTTACGTATTTTGTGGTACTTGATTATGCTTTTTGGGATTTCGTGAGCTCTTTCATCTTCTTGCTTTTGCGCAGAATGACGTACTGGGCTAGAAACACTTATTTGTGATTGTATCCCTGATCCTATCGTTAGAATTTCACCGGATGAAAGTACCATTTCAACCTCGATTTTTCCCAGTAACTTATATATATATAAAGTTTTTTTTGTAAACTTTTTTGATATTTTGTAAAGTTTTGTAACTTTACGAGGCGTCTGTTTTTGTTATAATACTAACTAATTAGAGGTATTTATTATGAAAGATATGTTAGATAAAATTCTGCAAATTGAAAAAAATTATATTGAGTTAGGCGAAAAATTGTCTGATCCTGCGGTTATTCAGGATTATAACAAGTTTAGAGATTTATCAAAGCAACGTAAATCTATGGAAGAAACAGTTAATCTATATTACAAGTGGAAAGAAGCAACTGATTCTATCGCTGATGCTAAGGAAATGATTCATTCAGAATCTGATCCTGAAATGAAAGAATTCTTAAAAGCAGAAATGGAAGAAAACCAACAAAAAATTGTAAAGTATGAAGAAGATATGAAAATTCTTCTACTTCCTCGTGACCCTATGGATGATAAAGATATTATGTTAGAAATCCGTGGTGGTGCTGGTGGTGATGAAGCTAACATTTTTGCCGGCGATTTAATGAGAATGTATATTAGATACGCCGACAAACAAGGTTGGCAAACTCAAATTCTTTCTAAAACTGATTGCGAAGCAGGTGGGGTTTCTGAAGTTATTATTTCTATGAAAGGTGACAGTATTTATTCTCGTCTTAAATACGAATCAGGAGTTCACCGTGTTCAAAGAGTTCCTCAAACTGAGTCTCAAGGGCGTGTGCATACTTCAACTGCAACTGTTGCTGTTATGCCTCAAATTGATGATGTTGAGGTTGAACTTAATATGAATGATGTTGAAATTACAACTGCTCGTTCTGGTGGTGCTGGTGGACAAAACGTTAACAAAGTTGAAACTGCAGCACGTGTGTTCCACAAACCTACCGGTATCATGATTTTCTGTACTGAAGAACGTTCTCAATTACAAAACAAAGAACGTGCTTTAGAAATCTTGAAAGCTAAATTATATGATATGGAACTTCAAAAACAGAATAAAGAAATTACTGACTTAAGACGTTCTCAAGTTGGTACTGGTGATAGAAGTGAACGTATTAGAACT
Organism: Candidatus Gastranaerophilales bacterium; assembly: GCA_944324055.1. Classification (GTDB taxonomy): domain Bacteria; phylum Cyanobacteriota; class Vampirovibrionia; order Gastranaerophilales; family Gastranaerophilaceae; genus UMGS1585. Next base: position 46,735 of record CALUUV010000002.1, read on the forward strand.
TATAATTTCCCTCAAGGTCGTTTAACTGACCACAGAATTAACCATAACTTGAATGTTTGGACTGTTATTGACGGAGATTTAGATGAACTAATTAATTTGTTGGTTGAATATGACCAAAAATTGAAGTTAGAAAAATTAGCGGAATCCGCTGAATAATTTCATGAGGCGCCAGATGAAACTTAGGAAATGCATAGGTTGTGGCGAAATTAAAAATGCCGATGATATGATTAAACTAACCAAAAATTATATTAATGGCGAGGTGATTATTAACCCAAATTCAAAAATATTTGGTAGATCGGCATATCTTTGTTATAATAATCAATGTATAGAAAATGCAATGAAAAAAAATAAATTAAATAAGGCCTTAAAGACCGCTGAAAATCTGAAAGGAATTTTAAATGGACAATATTAGAGTTAGTGAACTTGCCAAAGAATTAGGCTTAACAAGTAAAGAGGTTATTGAAAAATTTGCTCAAATCTCAATAAATGTTAAGTCGCACTCTAATACTGTTACTCCTCTTCAAGTTTCTAAGTTAAAAGACTTTATTGCTGATGGTTCTAAGTTACCTAGTAAAAAACCAAAAGCTTTTATTGTTAAAAAGGCTAAGGTTAAAACTGAAGAACCTGTAGTTGAAAAACAAGAAGTTTCCAAGTCTGAGCCAAAAGAAGAAGTTAAAAAGGTTGAAAAACCTGCTGCTCCAAAACCTGGAATTGAAGTTGTTAAACCTGCTGCTCCGAAAAGCCGATTAGAAATTGTTAAAAAAGCTCCTATTAAAAGAGTTGAAATAGAAAAAGTTAAAAGACCTCAACAAAATAATGTTGATAAAAAACCGGAAAATGTAGAAAAGAAACCTTTTAATAAAGATAAAGGTGATAAAGTTAAAAAACCTATTGAAAGACATATTATTCCACAAGATATTTACGAAAATAAAGGTTTCAGCAAGAAAAAAGGCGATAATAAAAAGAAAACTAAAGATTTTAATTCTAAAAAAGAAGAACAAGAAAGAATCTCTCTAGAAAAAGCAGCAGCTCAACACCATAAGAAAAAAGTTCAAAAAGAAGAAGAAGTTGAAAAAGTAACTTCTATTGTAGTTAACAAAGCTATGACTATCAGCGAATTAGCTGATAAAATTAAGAAAACTCCTGCGGAAATTGTTAAATTCCTTATGTTCCAAGGAGTTATGGCAACAGTTAACCAATTAATTGATGTTGATGTTATTAAAAAAGTTTGTGCAGAATATGAATTAGAAGTTCTTGATGAAGACTTAGATGCTTATATTGAAGAAGAACTTCAAAAAGAAGAACAAAAGAAAGTATTAACAGAAGTTGATAAAAAACTTCTTAAACGTAGAGCTCCTGTTGTTAGTATCATGGGTCACGTTGACCACGGTAAAACAACTTTATTAGACAGTATTAGAGCTTCTAAACATAAAATTGTATCAACTGAGGTTGGTGGTATTACTCAATCTATTGGTGCTTATACAGTTTATCTTGATAATAACAAAGAAAAGAAAATTGTATTCGTTGATACTCCTGGTCACGAAGCATTTACTGAAATGCGTGCTAGAGGTGCTAAAGCTACTGATATCGCTATCTTGGTTGTTGCAGCTGATGACGGTATAATGCCTCAAACAATTGAAGCTATTAACCACGCTAAAGCTGCAGATGTTCCTATTATTGTTGCAGTTAACAAAATTGATAAGCCTGGTGCTGATCCTGATAGAGTTCTTCAACAATTAACTGAACACGGTCTTATCCCTGAAGAATGGGGCGGTGATACTATTACTGTTAAAGTTTCTGCTCTTCAAGGAACAGGTATTGATGAATTGTTAGAATATATCTGGCTTCTTGCTGATATTAAAGATTTGAAAGCTAACCCTAAAGCTGAGGCTTCTGGTGTTGTTATTGAAGCTAACTTAGATAAAGGTAAAGGGCCTGTTGCTACATTATTAGTTCAAAATGGTACTTTAAGAGCCGGTAACTGTGTAGTTGTTGGTACTGCTTGTGGTAGAATTAGAGCACTTTTATCTGATAGCGGCGAAAGAATTCAAAAAGCTGAACCTTCTACACCTGTTGAGATTTTAGGTTTATCTGAAGTTCCTCAAGCTGGTGAATATTTTGAAGTTGTTCAAAATGAAAAAGAAATGAAGAAAATTATTGCAGAAAGACAAGAAAAAGAACGTGATAAACGTCTTGATGCTATGTTACCTGCTCATATTAGAAAAGAAGCTGTTGCTGGTGATGATAATATTCCTCAACTTAACCTTATTATCAAAGCTAATACTCACGGTTCTGCAGAAGCTGTTTCTCAAGCAATTGCTCAATTAGAATCTAAAGAAATTTCTACTAAAATTATTCACGTTGGAGTTGGTGAAATTTCTGAAGCTGACGTTATGTTAGCTTCTGCATCGGGTGCTATTATTCTTGGATTTACTGTTAAAGAAGATTCTAATGCATTAGTTGCGGCTGATAGAGAAGGTGTTGTTATCAAGAAATATGATATCATTTACCAAATCTTAGAAGATATTGAAAAAACTATGATTTCACTTCTTTCACCAGAATTGAAAGTTGTTTCTGTTGCTAAAGCAGAAATTCGTCAAGTATTTACTATCGGTAAAACTATCAAAATCGCTGGTTGTTATGTTACTGAAGGTAAGATTAATCGTTCTAATACTGCTATCATTAGACGTAATGGTAAAGAAATCTTCAAAGGTAATATTGACCAACTTAAACGTTTCAAAGATGATGTTAAAGAAGTTGCTCAAGGTTTCGAATGCGGTATTTCATTTGTTAAATTTAATGATATTGAAGAAGGAGATATCATCGAATTTACAAAAACTGAAGAAGTTGAACGTTCTGAACTTGGTTAATTCTTTTCAAATATTGCGAAATTGTAATTCATGTTGTAACATGATTATAGTTGGGATTTAGGTTTTTTAAGGTCGAGAATTCCTTGCCCTGACTGTGTTATAAATTGTTTATACCCCTAAAAGCATGTTGTTATAAGGTTTTGCATGTTACAAAATGTTAACAATATGTTTCAAAAAAAGCAATTTTTCTATTTGTATATACTTTATATATACATAATAGATAAATAGAATTAGAGAATAGAAAAAATAGAGAAACGGAGTACAGGGTATGGCACCTATAACATTTGGTAGTATGACAATGGCTACAAGTGTTCCTAGAGGTCTTAGGGCAACAAATGATGTTGGATTAAATTTCATTAACAGCATCAACACACAATCAATGCAGACTGAAGCTGCAGGACAAGGCCCTAAAGCAGGAACTATGACAGCCGATGTTGCAAAAGATTTTCAAGGCATTCGTGCAAGTATGACTGAGCAACCACAAAATAGATCATTGCTTGGTAAAATAGCTGACTTCATCGTAAATGCAAAAATTAATAAAGCCGCTCAGGCTGATCAAGCTTAATTTCTATATTAGCTTAATATTTGTTTACCGTTTTTCTATTCTATTATATTGGAGCCTCAAAAGGGCTCCTTTTTTAATGTTCAGCCTAGTTTACATTTCTTCATATCTTAATTATTCTTCATTAGATGTAAATAAATTTTAATATTTCTTCTGTATTTTTTGACACATGGTGTATGATTCTCTTGTACTTGATTAAATCAACAAGGTTTTAAGTAACGGCGTATGATTTTATCCCTATAGAGTACAGGCCGTGCTATGCGAATTTTTTGAGGAGGAAGTTTTATGAGGCATTGTTGTTCGTTTAAACCTATGGATATTTGGTTTATTTCTGATGATGATAGATTTTCACAAAGAGAATTATCTTTTGGGATTTGTCCTATTTGTAATAAACCTTTGGCCGTATTAATTCAATATGATTCTATTGGGAATTGTTTTACCTCGATTAAAAAAATTGGGTATGCGGCACAAGAATTTGTTGATTCTTTGAAAGGATTTGTTTATTCTTCTATTTCAAAAATTAATAAGATGAAGTTTAAACCTTCTACTTATAAGTGGGTGTATGGGGTTAATAAGCAAACTAAGGATAAAACAAAACAATATGCAAAGGATTTTTATGGAAATGTTGTTTTGGTAAAAGAAATTTAAGATTTCATTTTTATTTGGCATATATTTTTTCTTTCCTTTTTCTGATTTTTGCTGTTCTCATTTGGGATTGTCTGTTTATCCTTTCTCTTTCCTTTGGCAATCCCTTTTTTTTATTATAAGGAGTTTTATATGAAAGTTATTGTTCCGAGTGATGATGAGTTTGATTTTTATGCTTGTCGAAAACTATATTTAAAGAACAAAAAATCAATAGGTGATGACGCATCATTTAATTTTATTATTAAGCATACTTTTTTTTACTCTTTTTACGATGATAAAACTCTTGTGGGGTGTATTTATCTTTATCAAAAAAGAGAAAAACTTTTCATGAATGGTTTTGCTAAAAGAGGGTTTCATAAGTTTAATATTGAGGCTGTTCAGAAAATATTAAATTGGTTTAGCTGTGATATCTATGCTGAATCTTTTAGAAAACCTGCTATTCTCGTACTTTTAAGGTGCGGGTTTAAGAGAATAAAAAATTCTCTTTTCGTTTATTACAATACAAAGAAAGGAAATTAACATGGGTGGATCTTCTTCTAAAAATACTACTACTCAAAATACTACATTAGGGAATACTACTACTAATAACCCTTATGTAACATCTACTACTAATAATTCCGGTACTAATACTAAATTCCAAGACGGTACTGCATTTAATACTATTTATGACAGTGTTAATAAAAATATGGGATCTTTGTTAGATCAATATCTTAATCCAACATTAAATTCTACAACTAATCAGGCTAAATTAAATAGTTTTCAGAATACTTTAAATTCTCAAATGAAAACTAATACTGAAAATAGTATTGTTAATCCTTTAACTCAAAGAAATATGATTCGTTCTAGCCAAGCGACTGATATGTATAATAATGCTACTAATCAGGCGGCTCAGCAAACTGCTAATTATGCGAATGAATTGTTAGCTAATTCTCAAACTGATACAGCTAATATGATTAACAATTTATTGAATGCTTATTTACAAGGATACAATGTTATCAGTAATAACCAAGCTCAATCTCTTAATACAAGTCAAGCGAATGCTACTCAAACTCAAAATTCTACAACTAACAATAAGGATTCATTACTTTCTTGGATGAATTTCCTTAATAGTTGGAAGAAAACTGATGCTGATATCTTTTCAAGTTTTCTGGGTAAAGGGAAATAAACTAATTAGTTTTTGTATATTGTATTTCCAAACTTTTGATACTTTGTTCCATCTGAACAATATGTTGTATTTCCAAACTTTTGGTATCTTTTTCCATCTGATGAATAAGTTGTATTTCCAAATTTTTGGTAGGTTGTTCCGTCTGATGAATATGTTGTATCCCCGAATTTTTGGTAGGTTGTTCCGTCTGATGAATAAGTTGTATTTCCAAATCTTTGGTAAGTTGTTCCGTCTGATGAATATGTTGTATTTCCAAATGTTTGGTAGGTTGTTGTTCCATAACTGATTGAACTTGTTATTCCTACAATTAGTGCTGATAAAAATAGAACTTGTGATAATTTTTTCATAATTACTCCGTTTCTGTTTTTATTCTAGCATATTTTTTGAAAATTTAATCAGTATGTTTACCCGATGAGAGATTAATATGAAAAAATCTAAAAAAATAAAAAATATCCAAGATTTTGACAAAACCGAGATTAATTGCAGGCATGTCAATTTGTTTAATATTGCTCTCGATTCTGTTGAGGTCTTGCTTAATAATTTTCTTGATGAGGTAAAAGATTATAACGAAAATCCTTTGGAGCTATCAAAAAATATGATTGCGACATTGGATTTTCTTATATCTGCTATTTCTAAAATCCAAAAGGGGCAAAGATTGGCTCTTAATTTGGATAAGGATACACCTCTACAGGATACTGAACCTCAAATTAATGTTATTGAGGGAATTGATTATTCGAAAATTTAATGAAAGGACTTGTTATGTCATTTGAATATTTAATTGATAAAGATAGTAATGTTAAAACTCTTTCTAAAGATAACGAAAATAGTCTTGTCAAAATGATTTCTGAAAATTTCAAAACTTATAACGATAAGCGTTCATCAAATATTGATAAGGCAAATGCTCTTATTGATGAGATATTTTTCAAAAAGAGTTTTACTAATAAATCGTCTGATAAAAATACTAATTGGAAGTCTAAAATTAAAATGTGTAAAGTGTTTATGCTTTATCAAACACTAAAGGCTTTTATATGGCGAAATGTGTATTCTAATGTGAATTCGATGTTTGATGTTTCTGGCGAAAATCAAGATAGCGATAATTCTTCTAATAAACAAAAAGCTATGCTTGTTGATATTTTAGAGAAAATGAATTATCAAAAAACTTGTGATACGGTTATCGATAATGCTCTGTTATATGGAGAATTGATTTCTTTTACTGCTTGGAAAAAGAAGTATGAAGAATATAGAAGACCGATTGAGTTTTTTAAGGATTTATTCTCAACTGATTTTGAAAAACTCCCAAGAATTATTGATGCTATATCAAAGGGAAAAAATTATTGGACTGATGAAAGACAAATTTATGATAACCCTTTTGTCTATCCTGTAAACCCTGCAAATTTAGTGTTTGATCCTTCGCAAAAAGATAACTGGGACGAATGCCCTAAAATTTATCGTTCGTTTAAAACTCCACAAGAAATTATTAGCAATCAATTATATAAAATTGATAAAATGACGGCTGATAATATCAGAAATATTGTGAAAACATCAGGTGATACAAACATTGCGAACAAAGATGTAAAAAGAATGTTTGATGAAGTAACTGATGGAGAAACAGTTGAGGTATTAGAGCATTGGGGAGATTTAAAACTTCCTGATGGGAATATTCTTAAAAACTGGCATGCAGTTGTTGTTGCAAGAAAATTTCTTGTAAGATTCAATAAAAATGAAAGTATTATTAATCCGTTTACTTATGGTGCTTTTCTTACTGATCCGGAAACAAAAAGAGGTATAAGCCCATTGTATTCAATTCTTTCTATCGCTCATTCTCAAGAAGATTTGTTTAATAGAACATTGAATATGCAGGCATTATCTGAAAATCCACCTCTTCTTGCTCCTGAAGGGTTTTTCTCTCAAGAAGAAATTAACCTATACCCTGGGAAAATTATTGAATACGGTGATAATCTTTCTCCAACGGCTGCGTTTAAACAGTTGCAGTTTGAGCATACTGTATTCTTGAACGATATTACGTTCTTAGATAGTTTGATGTCTGAAGTTTCAGGCATATATCCAAGTATGATTGGAACAGATGAATCTTCAACTAAAACTGCGACAGAAATTACTACAAAAACTCAAGGTCAAATGACCAGATTGTCTATGCTTTTGGATATTATTAATCAATATTTGATTATTCCTGATGTGAAAAATGTTGCCAAACTTTGTGCTGATTTTAAATCAGGGGTAGAAACACTATTTATTAATAAAAACAACCAAAAGGAGATTGTTGAAGTTGATGATTCAGTTCGTCAGGCTGATTATAAATATACTTATTCTGATAGAACTATGATTAATGAAAAATCTTCTAAGGCTGATTTGTTAATCCAAGCAATAGATAGATTCTCGCAAAAAATTGAACTTGATTTGCCTGAAATATTTATTTGGTACTTCGAACAAAAAGGCGTTGAAAATCCTGAGAGATTTTTGGGGCAACAAATGAATCCTGTTATGCAACAAGTTCCTAATAATCCAGCTCAACAGCCACAAGCCATTGCTGATGTAATGGCTCAACAGCAGGCTGTAACACCTAATCAGGAGCCTAATCCTGATGTTCAAGAAGTATCACAACAAGAGCAGTAATTACTGCTCTTGGGGGTAAATTGGGGGGAAGGGGTAAATAGAGGTAGGGGTAAAGGGAAGAACTCTACAAGAATGATTGAGTATCATTCGAAGTAGAGGCAGGTTCGCAGAACAAGTTACCTGCCTCTACCCCTTTACATTTACCCCTACCCCTAGTTGTTATTTATAATCGAAAGGAGGTCATTTATGACTACAAAAAATTGTGCAGGGACTTATAAAGTTTCTGGTTATAAACGTGAGGATGGTACGAAGGTTGATTCTTATTGGAGAACCTGTGGTGCGAAACATGAAAATAGTGATAACTCTACATCTTCTCACCCAACATCTAAATCAAAAGATGGTGTTATGACAGGTGCTGCTGCTGAGATAAATGGATATGATGAAAATTTTATAATAAATTCATATTTAAATGGATATATTAAAGAAGATTTTAAATCTAGTAATATGGATTATTCTACATCTTCTTCGAATTTACAAGAATATATTACTAAAAATTTTAACGTTAATTCTTCTTTTATGAGATATTATCAATTATCTTTAGATTTTAATAATAAGAAATCTTTTAATAAAGATAATTCATATACAAAAGTAAAGGATTTAAGTAATAGTAATTTAAAATGGTATATTAAAGATAAATATCTAGTCGATGATAAAACTGATGTTGTAATTGTTCATCATGGTTCTCAATTATTTAATGAAGTTGTATCTTCTACAGAATTTATAAATTTTTTAAAAGATAATTATTTAAAAATCCAAAATGGAGAATTAATAAATAAACCAATTCAATTAAATTTTCATCAAACACTTAATTTACATTTAACTATTGGGAAATCAATTATATATTCTCCCAAGTTCGATAATAAAGGAAATTTTAGTGCTACTTTAATTGATTATTATGATTTTGATAAAATTGAAATACCTGCTAAATCTTCAATAAAAGATAAATTTATCGCATATGTTAATAATAATGCATATCTTCAACAAAAATCAGGTAAATTAACTAACTTTGTAACTATAATACCTATTGTATTATTTAGAACTGGAATGTATTAATTTTCGAAATTAATAAAATAGGACAAAAATATAATATTATACCTGATATAAACCCTACTGTCCAAATTATGTCATAAATTTTATTGCATAATATAAAATTGTTAGATATATGATTTTGGCATAGTAGTTCTATTATAAAAATTATGAGAAATGGAATAATTGTATAATAAATAATTATGATTAACATAGGGAATAATAATTCTTTATCATTAGGACTTAATAATAAATAATTGCATATTATAATTATATTTAACCAACCAATTAGCATTAAATAATGGGACCATATTTGTTTTTTTAATTGTTGGAATCTTATATATATCATTTTAAAATATTCCATTCTTTCTCCTTGTTTTAATATATTGGTATTAAATTGATTATAGATATAATCCAAGTTGATATTGTTTTTATGATTACAATTATTATTAATAATATTCCGATTAGCCAAATTATATTATATTTGTTATTGTTTAGAAAAAATGAATTTTTAATTTTATAAGTATTTAATATAATTTTTTCACATAGATATAGATAAAAGATTATTAATATTAATATCCAAAATATCATTTTTATTTCAAAAAGTCTAAAGTTTATATTTTGTTCATGAATTATAATTAAAATGCTATACCATCCTGTTAATGCTAAACAATGCGACCAAATATGTTCTTTGGTCTTGATGAGTTTATTATAAAAATTTGATATTCTATCTTTTATCTTTTTCATAAATTTAATTATATCTTATTTTTATCTAATATCAATTAATATATTTTACTTTGTTTTGTTATTATCAAAGTTTTATTTTTATATGTTTAATAAGTTATACAAAACTGAAATTGTATGTATTATCACGGTTCTCCTAATGAGAACCGTGTTTCTTTTAGAAAGGAGTGGTGGTCAAGTTACTTATATCTAATTTTTTATATCGTTTGTACTTTAGTTAAGGAGATTTTTATGGAAGAGTTACAACAATCTAACGAAACATCTAA
>CALUUV010000003.1 GCA_944324055.1 Candidatus Gastranaerophilales bacterium
CTTGACATATGAACTATTTTTCCACATAATATAAAATATGTCATTGACCTATTTGTCCAAAACAAATGGAGGCTATTATGGATAATAAAATAACTGATTTAAAGATAAAAATAATTGATATAAGTGAAGATTTAGCACAAGAAATAGAAATTATAAAAGATTTAACTCATATTCTTGCAACATATTCTTTAAACAGTATTGAAGAAAATAATTACTGTATTACAAGCTTAATATCAATTCTTAATGAAAAAATTGAAAAATATAGTGAGGATTATTCAATTTTTGAAGATTTATTGTATAAAGTAAATATTTAAATTTTAAAGAATAAAATATATTTACCCCTTTACCCCTATCGAACTTTGTTTTCTTCTCCACGGATTAATCTTCCGATATTTGAGCGGTGAAGGTATATAATGTAAATTGCTCCTAATGCACAGTATGCAATGTATGCAATAGGATTATGTAGATACCACATAATAAATGGAGAGAGTCCTAAAGCTATAATAGAGCCTAATGAAACATATTTAGAAATGTATGTTATAACACCCCAAATAGCTGCAATAATTAAACCAACTTGCCAATTAAGAGCTAATATTGTACCAACACCCGAAGCAACAGATTTGCCTCCTTTAAAGTTTAAAAATATTGGCTTACTATGTCCAATAATAACAGCAACAGCAGCAATTACAGGGTATATTCCAGTTGTAGAATGCAAAAACTGGCTAGCTAAAATAACAGGTAATGCTCCTTTAAGAGCGTCTAGTAACATAACGATAAAAAACCAGTTTTTACCTAAAACTCTTTTTACGTTTGTAGCACCAGTAGAGCCTGAACCTACATTTCTGATGTCTTGTCCTGTTTTTGATTTTACAATTAAGTAACCTGTTGGGATAGACCCAATTAAGTATGCAATTATTGCAGTAATTCCAGCGTAAATAAAACTATTCATTATTTTATATCCTCTTTGTATACTTTTGTATCATTTATGTAGTTTTTACACTTGTAATTATATCAAGAAATGTTATAATGTATATACATCCCCTGTTTAAAAGTTAAGGTTTGTAAAAATTATTTGCCCCATTGAAATCGTGTATGAAAAAATGGACTTTATTAAGGTAAGTGATTTAACACGTTAAGAGTACAGTATCGTTAAAAAGGAATACATGGTCAGTATCGGAAAATTAAACTGGTTATCGCTAGGAGCGTCTAAAGTCGGTCAAACACAACCGTCTAATGCTCATTTTGCGGGCGTAAAATCACCTCAAGGTGGTAATACACTGCAAGATAGATTAGCTGCGATTGATCGTGGAGATTTTTTATCTTTAACTGGTTCTTCAAGAATTTCTTCAAATTCTGGAACAAATAGATCACAAAGTAATTCTCTATTATCTAGACTAGATGCGATAGGAACAGGTGAGTTGTCACCTCAATATGGAAATAATGAAAAGAAATTTGATTGGATAATGTAGGGTCAAGTTTATGTAGGATAAAAACAATTTCAATTATTTAGCCCATTTATGGGCTTTTTTGTTATGGTAAAATCCACAATATGAAAGACTTATTAATGAATGCATTTAATTTGCATAAACTTGGGAAATTTGATGAAGCAGAAAAAATATATAATGATATTTTAGCTCAAGAGCCTAATAATATCGATGCTTTAGATTTGTTATCAAGAATAATGTTAGATAAGAAAAATTATGATGCAGCAATAAGTTTAAATAATAGAATTTTGGAATTAGATAAAAGAAATCAAGATGCATTATTTGATATCGCAATAGCTTATAAGAATATTGCAGATTTTGAAAATGCTATTTCATATTATAAAAAAGTTATTGAATATTATCCTAATTTAGTTCAAGCTTATTATAATTTAGCAAGCATATATTCTGATTTAGGTGATATGAAAAATGCGATTTATTATTTTGACAAAGTGTTAGAATTTACTCCTGATGATAAAGAAACTAAGTATTTTATAGCAATTGCTTATATGAAAAATCGTCAGTATAAAAAAGGTTTAGAATTCTTTGAAAACAGATTATGTAGGAAGAGTGCTGTTTTGACTCAAGAACATACATATCCTAACTTAATGAGTAAAGCGAAATTATGGCAGGGTGAAGATATCAAAGACAAAACAATATATACTTATTACGAAGCAGGGTTTGGTGATGTAATAATGTTTTCTCGTTATCTTCCGCTGCTGCAAAAAAAATGTGGAAAGATTATTTTTAAACCGCAGCAACCGTTAATGGAATTATTTAGTGAGAATTTCCCAAATATTCATGTTATGAATTATTTCGAACCTCAAAAAAACATACATTTTGATTATCACATTCCTATACTCAGCCTTCCTTATGCTTTAGGGCTGGATGAGAATAATATGTTTGTATATAAAAGCGGATATTTGAAAGCTAATCCTGAAAAAGTTAAATCGTATCGAGAGAAATTTTTTAATAATAATAAATTCAAAATCGGTATAAAATGGCAGGGTAATACCATGTATGACTGGGAGAGAGTAATTGATGTAAAAGAGTTTTTGAAACTTTTTCAGATTCCAAATACACAATTTTATTCATTCCAAACATTTGAAGGCTCGGAAGGTATAAATGAGTTAAAACAATATTATGATATTATAGATATAGGTTCAACGTTTAATAATTTTTCCGATACTGCAGGAGCTATAGAAAATTTGGATTTAGTTATTTGTAACGATACATCTTTGGCACATGTTGCAGGTGCTATGAACAAACCTTGCTGGGTGCTTCTCCCTTATTTATACAATTGGAGATGGCATCAGGATTTAACAAAATGTGACTGGTATGATTCAGTTAAAATATTCAGACAATCCGATCCGGGGAATTGGGATTCGGTATTTGACAGGCTTTATGAACAACTTAATGTTTTAATTAAAAATAACTAGCGGAAGATTATTTTTTACTGCAAAATCAAGCAGAGAATCACTTATATATGTTCCTTTGAGTTTGAATATGCCTGTTAATTCCGGATTTGATAATAAGCTTTCACTATAAGAGTTTGAACGGTGTAATATATATTCTAATGCTGCTTCTGTTCCTTCTAACAGCTCAGAATCATTTTGTTTATAAAAATCGTATGAAATAGTTGTTTCTCCAGCTGATTCTTTTAATTGATTGATTCTTTTTGCATATTCATTTTCATCAATTTTTAAACGGTTTCTAATACAGTTGGTTGCGTTGTCGATTAAGTATGATTTGCTTGGTTCATCGTTTTGTACTTTTTTAGGCCTGAAACCGAATTCATATATCATATCATTTTCATTTTTAGAAAGTGAATAAATATCAGAGTTGCTGTTAACAAATGTTTTACCGGGTTTTGCTTTTAATATCAAACCGTTTTTTTCATTATATGCGGTTCCTGCGGTTCCGAAATGACCTTCTCCTACATAACTTGTACAAATTAATTTATCGTTTAAAGGCATTTCAAATGCTTTGAAGTTTGCAAGTTTCATTTCTTTGGAATTATTTAACTGCCAGCTGGCCATTCCTAAATTATGGGTGTGAACATAAGCGTAAAAGTTTGGAATGTCATTTGCATTTGCAACCATTATTTTTCTACCGTTTATTACTTCTTCATGTGCATATTTCAATATAGTTTCTTTATCTGTCTGAGGATATATTTCTTCACAAGATTTTAATTTTGTTATTAATGGTTTTAATTTTGAGTCAAGCAAACGGCTCAATCCTTCTTTATCTTTTGTTGAGTACAGCATTTGAGCCATTTCAAAAGAATTGCTTTCATGTAAATCTTTTGCTGCTGATAAAAATTCATATACTCTGTCTGTTGTATTAATAGTTATATTTCTTCTATTAATTGACATTATTTTATTATTGGTGCTCATAAACTTTTCAATAAAATTGGAATGTTTAATAATATTGGCGAGTTTTTCAGAATCCTGTTTATTAAACCCGTATTTCTGGGCAAATACAAATGAATCAAATCCGATATCTTTTAAAGGTTTGTTCGTTGTATTATGCATTAAAGCCGCAATAGTCATTAATTGTTTATCTTTTTCACTCAAGTTGTTAAATTGTGGGTTTGAGAAAATTTTTCTTAATGTTTGTACTGTTTCAACATTAATTTTTCTTCCGTTATTGAAAATTTCAGGGAACATTTTTTCAATATCCGCAAGTTTTTCTGAATTAATATTTGATAAATCTGAAGTTATTAAATTGTTTATTTTATTTTTAAAAGTATTAATAATTTTATTATCAAGCGGCATCATTGCCTGTTTAATATCATTAGTTAATTTATTAATTATTTCAATGTATTCATTTTCATTTTTCGGAAGAAGTTTGTTTGTTATAATTCCTTTTTCCTGCATAAGTATAGATGAATATCCGCTTGATGATATAAAATCCACCAAATTATTCTTTTCACTCAAGCTTAATTCTTCAATTGTTTTATCTTTAGGCAATTGAGTATAATCAGCTGCGAAACCTTTTATAATTTCTCGGATTTCTTTATTTCTGTGATTGTTTTCTTCATCAAAAACAGTATTATCAATCGCCTGTTTTAATTTTTCAGTTTCGGCTTCTCGTTCTTTTTTTAGAAGTTCTAATTTATGTTTAGTATTAACTTTATCTATACTGTGTTTTTGTATAAGTTCTTTTTCTGCTTCTTGAATTGAATTTTTTTCAAGTTCAGTATAATAAGATTTCATATCTTCTTCTGCCCAGCTCTTTGGTTTTTGTTTCGGTTTTAAGTTATTATCTATGATTTCAGGACTATATTTTTGTTTTTGATTTTTAAATAAAGATTTGATTTTGTTATATATTATTTCGCCATTTTTTTTGTTTATTTGTTTTGTATTATTATATAAAAATTTTTTACCTATAATAATACCGATACTGCTTAAGATTGCGGATGCTCCGATTATAAATCTACGGTTTTTATTCGTTTTTTCATTAGAACTAAACTCAACTCTGTCTTGATTTTGAATTGGGCTTTGATATATAGGTTTTTCAGTTTTTTTATTTCCCTTTTCATTAACATATTTGTTAATGAGGTTGCTATTCGAAATTTTGTCCATAAAAATCCGCTAACTTAACTTGATATATGTATAAAGTTATTTTTTTGCAGATAATTGCTATTTGAGTTTAAAGTTGTTAACCTTTTATAATAATTTTTTTAGCTTCATTAATCGGAACAGCAAAACCTATTCCTATATTTGACATATTATCATCAGGATTATATATTGCCTGATTTATTCCTATAACTTCTCCTGTTGTATTAACTAAAGGACCTCCTGATGAGCCCGGATTAATTGCTGCATCTGTTTGTATTTTATTTTTTTTATAATCAATTCTAGAAACGATACCTTGGGTTAGTGTTCCATTAAATCCAAATGGATTTCCTATTGCTAAAACTTTTTGTCCAACTTTAACATTAGATGAGTCTCCAAATTTAACAGTTTTAAGTGGCTGCTTTGGATTTATTTTAATTAAAGCTAAATCTTTACTTAAACCTGTTTGTTCAAGAATTAATGCGTCATATTTCTCTCCATTTGCGACTGTTACTTCAATATTATTGCTATTGTCGATAACGTGAGAACTTGTAAGTATTGTTCCATTTTTATTTATAATACACCCCGAACCGCTTGAAACTCCTGTTGGAATTTTTGCGTCGATTGCTACAATTGCAGGATTAATTTTTTCATACACATTTATATTGGTTATTTCTTCTCGTTCATAGCAAAAACAATTTGGTATGAAATTTATAAAACAGAATAAGCTTATAATTATTTTTTTTAACATAACATCCTCCATGTATATTTTGATTTCAATATGAAAAAATACTAGATAAAATGATTTAAACATTAGGATATTATTGTTTGTTTTATAGTTTTATCTTATTATTTAATATTATGAAAAAGATTTTGCTGGGCTTATTAGATTGGATATATAAAAGGAAATGTTATTGTTGTTCTTCTTCAAAAGAAGGATTGATTCTTTGTTCAAAATGTTATAATTCATTAGAGTTTAATCCTCCAATGGTCGATAGAATTATTAATGGCTCTAATATTTATATTGCAGGTGCTTATGATAATAATATGCAAAAAATAATAAGAGGGTTAAAATATCACAACAAAAAAGATTTAGCATATTATCAAGCCAAATTTATGTATGAATATTTTAAAATGCTGGATATAGATAAACAATTTCAAGTCGTTCCTGTTCCATTGCATAAAGATAGACAACGTAAAAGAAGATATAATCATATGGAACTTGTTGCAAAAGAGTTTTGTGAGATGACAGGTTTTATATTAAATTGTGAATTGATAAAGAGAGTAAAAAATACAAAACCTCAATATAAATTAACTCGAGTACAACGAATGCAGAATTTAGATAGTGCATTTGTTGTTGATAAATCAAGAGTAATGAATTTACCAATATTATTGCTAGATGATATATGTACATCTGGAGCAACATTTGAATCTATAATATTAGAACTAAATAAAAATAATATGAAAGATATAACTTGTTTTGCTACATCAAGTCCTAATTTTTAATTCTTGTGCATGACAATAAATGCTGCAATAGCTAGAATAATAAGTATTCCAGCTGTAATTAGTTCAATAACAACACAGTTAATTGGTTGGTTGTCAAACCAGCAATGCATTTCGTATCCTAAAACACATATTTCTTTTAAAATATAAATACAACCACAAAATAAACCAACTCTTAATCCGGAAGAAATAATTTCAACAAATGAATCCCAACTTGAATCATTTTCTTCAAATTCTAATGGCTTATTCATAGATTGATTTTGGTTTTTCATACTTGCGTCCTTTACTATTATATTATCATATGTTTTCACTATGTAAAGATATGGAAAGTTTTTTATAAGACAGGTATAATAAAAATATGAACAAAGGTGTAGTACGATTTTTAATAATTGCAATGTTATGCTCTAATCTGTCTTGTTATGCAGAAGATGTGTTTCAGGGCCATGCTCAAAAAGATGAAGCTCAACAAGTAGATGATAGCCAACTTTTTACCGGAAAAGTTGAAACTCTTGATAAACACGATGTAATAAAAATGACCGTTTCGCAGGTTTTGGACGGATCATATTCCCTTGAAGGTGATGAGTTCTTTGCAAAGGTTACAGATGATGTTTTGGGCGATAAAGGTGTAATTATTCCTAAAGGAACTATTGCTCATGGTGTTATTTCTCAGACTTCTGAGGCTAAAAGACTTGGTAGAGACGGATATATAAGCTTAAAATTTGATTACCTTATAACTCCTGATGGAAGAGAAATTCCAATTGAAGGAAACATGTCTACAAAAATGCATCCAGTTAAAGCAGTTGGAAAAATTGTTGCAACAGATTTGGGTTATACCGCTGCAGGTGGGGTAATAGGTGGTTATACTGCTCTTAATGCTTTAGGTATTGAGGCGGCTATTGTTTCTCAAGGTTATACAGTTGCTGGTGGAGCTGCAATTGGTGGAACAGTTGGTCTTGCAATGTCTTTATATCGAAAAGGAAAGAATGTTTTAATTGCTCCAGGTGATGAAATAAGAGTAAAGGTTTCATCTTCAATGAACCTTCCTGTATATAAAGAAGAGGCTCTTAAACAAAAAGAAATAGATTTTCCTGGCTTAAAAGTAAGAATTGCAAATATTCTATTTGAGAAAGATCCTTTTGGGGAATTAAATACAGTAACTTTATCTATGTCTATTTCTAACATGTCAAAAACTGTATTTTCTGGCATGGATGTTGCTTTGGTTAATGATTTGGGGCAAACATTTAATCCAACTGTATTTGGTGATACAAAATTAATGTTTTCACAAATTAAACCAGGCGATAGAGTTGCAGGTAGAATGTCTTTTTCTGTAAATAATGTCAATGATTCTTTTTGGTTAACTTTCTACGATAGAATGACCAAAAAAGAAGTCGCTAAAATTTCACTAGATAATGCGTATAAACATGTATCTGATAAAACAAAGAAAAAGAATGATAAAATTCGTAAAAAGAAAACAAATTATTATAAAGAAAATTCTCCATTTGATGAATAAATAATAAAGGTTCTAAAAATAATAAAAGCTCCGATAATAGATTCGGAGCTTTTATTGTTTATTATAAAGAATAAAAATTATTTTTCTTCAGAATCATTTTCAGATTCTTCTGATTCTTCGTCATCTTCTGTATCTTCATCTTCCAATGCTTCCTCATCATCAGACTCATCATCTTCAGAATTTTCGTTTTCTTCGTTTTCATCAGAATCACTTTCCGATTCTTCATCAGATTCTTCGTTATTTATTTCATTCTTTTCATCTTCAGCTTTAAGGATTTCTTCAATTTCTTTTTCATCTTTTGCTCTGATAACAGGAATAGAAAGCATTAAAGCCATTTGATCATCTTCTTGTGCTAAATTTAAATCAAGAAGTTCTCTATCAAGTTCAAGATATTTAGATAACAAATCGATAAGTTCGTTTCTCATTCTTTCCATAATGGCAGGTGAAAGATTTGTTCTATCTTGCATTAAAACTAATTTAAGTCTATTACAAGCAACATCTTTTGCAGATTCTTTATCCTTATTTTCTGCCTGATGGAAGAAACTTAAGACTTTATTGTATAAGCTTGCAAAAAGATCTTTCATTCTACACCTTACCTTTCAACTTAGTAAATAAGTTTTTGATTTTATCAACAATCCCTTTAGGTTGTCTTAAATCAAGGAAAGGTACATCTTCGCCCATGATACGTTTTGCAACATTGCGATAAGCTTGTCCTGCAAGTGCATTATCGTCATTTACAATAGGTTCACCTTTGTTTGTTGATGTAATGATTCCAGTATCTTCTGGGATTACACCAATAAGTTCTGCTGATAAGATTTCAACTACATCTTCAACGCTCATCATATCATTTGATTCGATAAGGTTAGGACGAACTCTGTTAAGAAGAAGTTTATAACTTTCTATTTCTTCACGCGCTTCTAATAAACCTATAATTCTATCAGCATCTCTAACAGCAGACATTTCAGGAGTTGTAACAACGATTGCTTCAGAAGCTCCAGCTACTGCATTTTGGAATCCTTGTTCAATACCAGCAGGACAATCTACTAAAATAAAATCGTATTTTTTCTTTAATTGTTCACAGATATCTTTTAATTGGTCTGCATTAACTGATGTTTTATCTCTAGTTTGTGCTGCAGCTAACAATGAAAGATTAGGATTCTTTTTATCTTTTACTAATGCTTGTCTAAGTTTACATCTTTCTTCTACAACGTCAACGATTGTATATACAATTCTATTTTCTAAACCTAGCAATAAATCAAGGTTTCTTAATCCTATATCAGTATCAATTAAAACAACTTTATTTCCGGCTTTAGCAAGTGCTGTACCAATGTTCGCACTTGTTGTTGTTTTTCCTACACCACCTTTACCGGATGTTATAACTATTACACGACCAGTCATTAATCTTCTCTCCTTAATGTTTTATAAACTACAATTTGTTTATTATTAATTCTTGCCTCTTCAGGTGTGAATTCATTTGTTTTTTGTACATATGGCACATTAATTGTGTCATTTCTTCTTGAATATAATCCTGCAATTCTTAATTGAATAGGATTTAATTTTAAAGCTCTTACTTTTGCGTTCACATTACCAGCAGAACCGGCATGGGCAATACCACCTAAAATTCCCCAAACAGAAATATCTCCAGTTGCAATAACTTCACTTCCAGGGTGTGCATCACCTACAATAAATATATTTCCTTCATAAGTAACAGTTTGTCCAGAACGAAGTGTTTGAGTTAAGTATAATGTAGGTAAATCAGCTGTATTTTCGCTGTTTTCTTCTAAATCATCTGGAGTTATACCTTCTGTATCTAATAAAACGTATTTCCCTTCAGAACTTCTTTCATTAGTTACAGATTCTTCAAAGTCTTTTCCAATACTTTTAGGCTCAATAAGTTCAATATTTGTTTTAACAAAATTATCTTCATTATTTTGCTCTGTTTCAAATCCAAGAACTTTATCTAAAGCTTTTTGAACTTCTGGGTTAGATAAAATTTCATTTTCGTTTAATTCTTGTTTTTCTTCAATGTTACTTATAATTGTGCTATTTTCATTTAAATTAGCTGAATCATTACTTAAATCAACTTTATTTTCTAATTCTGTTGAGAAAGTGTTATTTAAGTCTTCAATATGTTCAGAAATAGAATCTTTAAATTGATTTTCCTGACTAGTTGAATTTACAATGTTTGTTTTTATTTCTATACCTAAACTAACTGCAGATGCTTCAGTCATAGCTGATTTAGTTGATATAGAACTAATATTAGATTCAATAGATTCAATTAAAGCTTTAATACTTAATAATTGAGATTGTTTTAAATCTAATGTTCCTAAATTAAGTGATACATTTTTTCTTTTAGCTTCGTTTGATTCTAGAATCGAATTTAATTCATTTGCAAGTTGTGCAGTATTTTTCGTTTCACTTAAATCAATAACGAAATCTTTTTCTGTGTAATTTTCCATATCCCTACCCACATTAACTAATACTATTTAAGGATAGCTTAAATATATATCTTGTTCAATAAAATGTAAATCACAATTACAATAAAGTTACAAAAAAGGCTTAGAAAATTTCTAAGCCTTTTTTATTATATTTTAATTGAGATTAATCAACATATAATGGAGCTAATTTTTTCTCTTGTTGAGGAATAACTCCTTCTTCAATTGGTAAATATACTCTGTAATCAATAACAGGGAAGCAATTATCAATACTTTCGATTTCGCTTAATTTAGCTTCATCAATATTACCTGATTCAATCATGTCACAGATAGTTTCAAATCTTTCAACGTGTTCTCTAAATCTATCTGTTGCATAATCTTTTGCTTGCCATGTTGTAATTAAGAATGGCCAATCTGAACTTTGAAGAAGTAAATTTTCTCTAGCCATTTGATTTAATGCTCTATGTAATAATTTATCTTCTGGAATAGTTTCATATTTAGCAGCAATTTCTGTAATGCGTTTTTCACAAGAGTGAATAATTGGCCACATCCATTCAGTTAGGTGGTTTTGCCATACATAGAAGTGACCACCTTGTCCCCAAGAACTTTCAGGGATTTGAATAGCTTCTGAAGGTGGATATTTTTCGATGTATTCACCAGCTGTTAGTCTTTCAACTTCAGGTAAGTAAGTATTGAATTTTTTAATAACTTGTTTAATAAATTCAACACCTTCAAACCACCAGTGTCCGAATAACTCAGTATCGAATGAAACCATTACTAAACCATCTTTACCATTATGAGATTTTTTATAATCATTTAATAAATGATAAATTAAAGTTGTATAGTGGTCTGAGTTTTCATTAATTTTGTTTAATGCTAATACTGGATCATAAAGCATTTTGTCACCTAAGTCAGTTGTAGGTGAAGTAATTCTCCAATAATGCATACCAGATTTGTCATCTTTTTTGTGGAATTCTCTGAAACATCCATCTCCTGGATATCCGTCAGCAGCAGACCAAACTTGATAACCTGCTCTATCGTTTCTACCCATAACTGCAACTTGTGCATCAGGTAACCAGTAAGCAGAATATGTATCATATCCTGTTGCTTCTCTTTCAGGAAGAGGTATGTATTCGATGTTTCCATAAACACCAATTACACGTCTGTTTCCGATTGAATTACCACCTTCAATTACGTGTGATTCAGTAAAGAAGTATTTAATATCATTATTTTGAAGTGTAACTTCAATAGCTGGTCTCCAATGTTTTTTACCATCTTTACCAACAAATTCATAACCTTGTCTATAAGCACATTCTGGTAACCAACAACCAGAAGCTTTTTTACCAAATAATCTTTTTGTTGTATCAGAACCAACTTTAAATTGAGCATTCAAGTTGTTATCAGTTGCTAATAATGGAGAGAATCCGTGAGTAGCACCTGATGTTGTAATTTCAATACAACCTAAATCTTGGTACTTTTTGAAATATTTAATCAAGTCTTTTTCGTATTTATTAACGAAATCATCTCTTAATTTATTCCATAAATCAAAATAATATTTTGCTAAGTATTTTAAATGTTGTGAGTGAGCAACTTTTGGATCAGGATATCTTTCCAAGTCTTTGCTAACAGCAGCAATTCTTGAATCGATATATTCTACAAATCCATTTTGTAAGTGTTCATCGTTTAATTGTTCTGCAAGAATCGGAGTTATACCTACGGTTAATTTTGCTTTAATCCCTTCATCGTACAATTCAGAAATAGCATTTAATAGTGGAACGTATGTTTCTGCCATACATTCATATAGGTTTTCTTCCCCAAATGGCCACATACCTGCTTTTCTATAGTACGGCAAGTGACTGTGTAACATAAATACAAATTGACCTACTGACATATTGTTTTAGCCTCCGTTTATTTAATGATTGCAGTAATATATTTTCACAATCTAACATGGTAATATATAGCATAAACGATTAGAAAATATAATACCTAAGAACTAATCCTGTTGAATAATGTTACAATATTTAATAAATTTTCAAGTGTAAAATTGTTCCAAATAGCACGACAAAAGAGTATTTCACGGATATTTATAAAGGATATATTATTTTGTAAAAATACATTAAATATATGACTTATAATTTTTATCTAATATTCGTTTAATCGTTCGTTTACCATCAATGAAATCTGTGATATAATTTTTTTATTGAATAATCAAGAGGAAAGATTTTATGCTACAAGAAGCTACCCGAGCAATTAATTCTGCTTTTAATAATAGTTTTGTTAAAAAGTTATCTTTATATTTGCACGATTGTGTAAGAGAAGAGGTTAAAAGTTCTACTTTTAGAAATTTAAAATCTGATAAAGATAATAAATGGCTATTTTTAAAAGAAGAAGATAAACTTTTTACAACAGGTATTGAGTATCAAAAATTTGATGGTAGCGATCCAAAGCTTACTGAATTGATGATTCAAAGTGAATTGAACCAAAAAGAAAAATATCTTATTTATGGGTATTTATTTTTAATTGGTGGCAGTTCAAAAAGTCGTAAGAAAAATGAATTCTTGACTCCATTATTATATATGCCATGTAAATTAGAAAGAAATGGTGTAAATATCAACTGTATGTTAACTGATGAGTTTCTTTCTTTGAATACAGGCGCATTAACATCATTAATGCAAAAAAATGATGATGAAGAAGAAATGGAACAATTAATTGAAGGTCTTTTAGATGTTGTTCCAACATTACCTATTACTCAAGAAAAACTTGATATATTTATAACAACATTAAAATCAATTATTCCAGATGTTGAAGTTAAATTAGATAGTTCTGCAGAATTAGAAGAAGATAATTTATCAAAAGAAACTTCATCAAAATCAGATGACGAAGATGATAATGATTCTATTCAAGAAGAAGAAACAACTCCAACAAAGTCATCTGGTAAGATTGATAAAATAACTTTAACTAATCAGTGTGCAATAATTCTTACAAAACGTCCTTCTGTTACTGCAGGTGTTTTACATGAATTAATGCAAATTTCAGAAAAGCCAAGTGGTGTATACAGAGAAACAGTTCTTAATTTAATAAATGAAGAATACATTCAATCAAAATCTGTTGATGTTCCAAAGAAAAATAAATCAGAATTTTATCCAGTAACACCTCTTGCTTTAAGTGATTCTCAGTTGAGTGTAATTGAAAATTTAGAAAATAATCAATTAGTATCTGTTTGTGGTCCTCCAGGAACAGGTAAATCTCAAACAATTGTTAATTTAGTAGCTCATTTAATTGCTAATGGTAAAACTGTTCTTGTTGCATCAAGAATGGATAAAGCTGTTGATGTTGTTTCTGATAGATTAAATGAATTGGGAGCACCTTATTTAGCATTAAGAGCAGGAAGAATTAATTATCAAAAACAATTAAGTTTCCAACTTCAAGATTTATTATCAAATAAAGTTGATTTAAATGAAGGTTCTGAAGACAGTATTGTTGTTGATGTTACTGATATGAAAAAACTGCTTAAATCTATTAATGAAGCAGAAGAAAAGGCTGAAACTCTTATAAAAAAAGAACAAGAATGGTCTGAACTAGGTGTAAAAATCAGTGATAAGAGAAAAGAGATTGGAAATCCTAAGTATATAAAAGTATCCTTGACAAAAGAAAATGTTAAAGAATTAGGAGATGTAATTGATTCTTTATTAAAAAATATTGAAAAAAGTGGTTTCTTGGCTGCATTGAATAACTATACTGCAGTTAATAAGATTAAAAAGATTATAAAAGTTGAAGATTTCTTTGTATCAAAAGATAATTTAGAACGTTTAAAAGATGAATTAGAACTTGCATCATTTATTTGTGATGCAAAATGTGTTGAAAAAGATATTCAAGATACTGGTAATGTTCATGTAATTATTGAACAAATGCGAACATTAAAGAAAAAACAACGTAAACTTGTTATTGATATTTTATCTAATAAACGCAGAGGTTCATTAAGAAGTTTATTAAAAGATCAAGTAAAACGTCAAAGATTATTTATTCATTCTAAATCTTTGATTGAACGTAAGAAAAGCTTACAAAATAGATTATTAGAAGCAGAAGATTTCAAACCATTATTAGAAGCTTTTCCTTGCTGGTGTGTTACAACTTATGCTGTATCTGGTTCTCTACCATTGAAACCAGGCTTATTTGATGTAGCAATTATTGATGAAGCTTCTCAATGTGATATTGCAAGCTGTTTCCCTATTTTATATAGAGCTAAGAAAGCTGTAATTGTTGGAGATGATAAACAATTACCTCATTTGTCATTCTTAGAAAAAGCAAAAGAACAATCTTTTATGAGCAAATATGAAATAGCAGATAGATATCAATTAATGTGGAGATTTAGAACTAATTCAATGTTTGATATTGCAAATTATTATTCAACATCTCCTGTTTTATTGGATGAGCATTTTAGAAGTTTGCCACCTATTATTGATTTTTCTAATAAAGAATTTTACGGAAATCGTATTCGAATAATGAAACAAGATTCTCCGGATATTAAGGCTTTAAGATTGATAGAGGTGCCTGAAGGTAAAGTTGATTTTGATGCAACAAGAAATTTACCTGAAATTGAAGCTGTTGTTAAATGTTTACACGAGCTAATTGTTGATTCTGAAAGAGAAGATCCTGAACATCCTATAACAATAGGTATTGTATCTCCATTCAGAGCTCAAGTTGAGCAGTTAAAAATTTCTGTGGCAAAAGTTCTATCTGATTTTATGATAAGAAAACACCAAATAGAAATTGGTACTGCACATACATTCCAAGGTGATGAAAAAGATATAATTTTAGCTTCTTGGGCTGTTGCAAATAATAGTTTTCCACAGAGTTTAACATTCTTGCAAAAACCAAATTTATTTAATGTTGCAATTACTCGTGCAAGACGTCAAATGATAAATTTTGTATCTAGAGATACTACTGAATTACCAGAAGGTATGTTTAGAGATTACATTTCATATATCAAAGAATATGAACGTAATTTTGACTTACGTCAGAGTCCAGAATTTGATGAAAATACTTATAAAAATTCATTTGAAAAAGAAGTTGCAACATACTTACGAGATGCAGGTTATAAAGTTCATGCAGGCATTGATATTGGAGGTGTTAATGCAGACTTAGTTGTTAATAACAAGTTTGTAATAGAATGTGATGGTTTAGAAGATAATGTGAAATCAAACATTTCCAATATGAAAAAACAAGCAATTATTGAACGTTGTGGTTTAATGGTTTGTCGTTTTTCACTTAGAGAGTGGAAAATGTCAAAAGAAGCTTGCGCAAATAGAATGATAAATTATTTATAGTTTGTAAATAAATGTAACAAAATCTGCTAATATGCCCTTTTTCATTAAAGATTTAATGAAGGTAGTCCGTATTACATAAATGTAATTAGGGGTATATAAATTATGGCAGATATGTTTAATTTTAATACAGGTGATTCAGGGAATGCAGGTTTAGGTAATTCGCAATATTCTAGACCTTCAGTTGATTCTCAGTCTGCTCAGAATGTTGAATATCAACATAATTGGTTAAGAACTCCTCGTCCATTTGGATTAAATGTAAGAGTTCCAGATGCTCCTACTTTTGTTGGCGAAAATACAAGTGCTTTAATTAAGAAAACAGCAAAAGAATTATTCTTAGCTCCAGTAAAAGAAATTGCTAATTTCTTTGAAAAATATGAAAAAGTATTTAATGGCGAAGTTGCTAATGAATTAAAAAGTTTATATGTTCAAAGATTTAATACAGCGTCATTATTACAAAGTGAAGATGAAGAAATTTACGGTGCAGCTCGTCCAAACTTTATGATGGATATGTAATTTTTAATATTTCTTTACAAATTGTTAATTTTGTGATATATATTCTATAATTATTATTGAATTGCTATATTAAATATCACAACAACTATTACTTAAATAGGCAATTAAGGATGATTGTCTATAACAGGAATCTGCAAAGTGAAAATATTTCTAGGTGAAACAGACCAAAAGTTGATTAATACTTTCAATCAGAATACGAAGGATGTTAATAGTGCGATAGAAAGATTAACAACTGGTTATAAAATTAATTCGGTGAAGGATGATGCTGCAACTTCTGCAATTATAAGTAAGATGGCAGTTAAACTTTCAGCATCAAATATTGCCGAGACAAATATTGATATAGGGATGGCAATGTTATCAACAGCTGAAAATACTTTTGCAGTAATGCAATCACATATGGATAGAATTCGTAATTTAGCAGTTCAGGCAGCAAATGAAGTATATACAGAGGACCAGATAAAAGCAATTCAACTAGAGATAAATCAAAGACTTGATGAGGTAATAAGGTTACAAGACACTACTGAATTCAATGGAATGAATTTATTTTGTGGTAAATATCATCTTGATGGTAATAAAACTTATGTTACTGATGAGATTACAGGTGTGAATGAAGTTAATACACCTATAACATTTAGTATGCCAGTGATTCAAGCTGTATCTGATGTATCTGTATTATCATCTGTTTTATCTCCAGCTCCAAAAGCATTAACAACAATAACAATTGGAGTTAATAAATATGATGTAACTGGTGTTCAAGGTGTTGATTTTGATTATACTTATGATGCTCAAACAGATCTTGTTACGTTTACAGGTGAGAATGTATCTGTAAATGCACATTCTGGACAAAATAATAAAATTATTTTTGATATTAATAATGGTAGTTATACTGCATCAGATGGAACTACAATTATAACAGTAAACGGAGATGGCAATACTATTAATTCTGTTAATGGTGATGATTCAATAATAATTTCATCTACTGCAGATAAAACTAAAATTAATGGAAATAAAAATGTTAATTTAAGTATTACAAATAATGGTTCAAATACCGATTTTTCTCAGTGTATTGGTTTCCCAGAGAATTTACCAGACTCTGGATTTCTTAATTTTAGTGGTAATGAAACAATTGATGTTATTATTCAGGACAAGGAATATTCAATTAAAAATAATTCAACTTCATCATCTGTTTTAACTTGGGATTTAAATGAGTTCGGAGAAATATCAATAAGTTGTCATAATTTTAATATAATAGCTGCAGCCAATCAGTCTGATAAATTAATAATTAACGGATCTAATAATTCAATAGATACAGCTGATTTAGATGATATTGTTACAATTACAGGTAATAATAATATAGTTAATGGAGGAACAGGTACTGATATCGTTAATTTACGTAGTGGTTTTAATGAAACATCATCAGTTGAACAGATTAATCTATCTGGTAGTGGACAATTTGTAGCTAGTAGTGAAAATATTTTATTAAATGTCGGTGGTAAAACTTATAGTATTAAATCTAATGGCTCTAAAGAAGTAGTTGAATATAGTAAATCAGGGACTAATTTTATATTATCAGGAAATAATCTTAATATTGTATCTAATAATGATACAGAAAAATTAAATTTTCGATTAAATGGGAATAATAACTCTATTTCTCAATTAGGAATAGATGAAATTATATCAATAGTTGGTTCTAATAATATAATAAATGCAGTAGGAATCGATAATTTTTATAATATTCAAGGCGACACAAATATTTTTAATGGTAGTACTGGTAAAGATAGTGTTGCTATTAATTTAGGTACAAATAATACAATTAATACAAATGCTGGAAATGATGTTATAACTGTGTCAACACCAAATAATATAATAAATGCGGGAGATGGTGACGATGTAATATTTAATTATGCAAATAATAATTTAAATGGTGGAAGTGGTATTGATACTGTTCATGATAGCTCAATAAATTCTTCATATTCAGGAATTGAAAGAATTTCTTTAAATAATAATAGTGGGGATTTTGTATTAAATAATGGAGAATCTTATGAATTTGTAATGGGTAATTTCTCTTATAGAATAACAGCTAATACTGATACCTCATTTCATTATTCTTACTCAACAACGGCTGTAATGATTGATGCAAATGGATTAACAATAGATGCATTAAATAATTCTGATCCAAATTTATTCATAACAGGTAATAATAATACAATAAATTCTGGTGATGCAGCAAATAATATAGTTATAACAGGTAATAATAATAATTTGGTATCAGGTGATGGTGATAATAATATTACGGTTGTTGGTAATGAAAATACAATAAAAAGTGGTGGTGGAAATGATTTAATAACATTAAATAAAGGCGAAGATAATAAAGTAGATGGTGGTGCAGGTAGTGATTTAATTTTAAGTTATGCGAATAATACAATATTTACAGGAATTGAAACAATTTACCAAAAAACTCAAGATAAAAATTTACAAGTTGGCATAAATTCTTCGGAAAATTCTGTTGTTAAAGTAAGTACAGGTTTTCTGATTGGTAAGACAACAATAGATGTGTCAACATCGGAACTAGCTCGAAGAGCTATTGATACTTGTGATGAAATTTCATCTGAAATTGTTGATAAAATGCTAAATTTAGGCGCATCTCAAAATAGACTTGAATCTGCATTAGATGCCAATACTGTTCAAATAACAAATCTTACATCTTCTTTATCAACAGCAAGAGATGCAGATGTGTCATTCATATCATCTAAATTTATACAAAGTCAAATCCTTCAGAATGCAACACAAACATTAATGAGTGTTACTAGGAACTTTACTAGAGATAGTATATTAGGAATATTTGAATCTCTTTAAGTAATTGTAAATACTTTTCGATAGTAAAGAGCAATTCCTGAAATTGTAAGTACTATGTTTGGTAAGAATGCTGCAATTAAAGCTGGTAATGTTCCTGCTTCACCAAAAGATATAGAAAGTGCTCTAATTAAATAGTAAGCAAATATAATTAAAATACTGAATAAAAATCCCCTATTATAACGAACTCTCGGAGGTGTAATCGCTAAAGGAATACCAATTAAAACAAGAACAATAGTTGTTAGAGGTAATGCAATTTTATCATACAGATTAATTTGCAAACTTCTCTTCTTGTCTGGTTCTATGCCCTTTGTCACTTTTAAGTAGTGTCCAAGTTGCATAAAGTTTCTTTCATTTGCAACGTTTTTGCTCATTTCTTTTTTTAAGTCAACCCCGAATTGTGCAACTGATTCGCCAAAGAATGTTGAGTTTAAAACCTTGCCTTTATCTGCAATTGTATATACAATACCATTGTTGAACAACCAACCATCAGGAGATGTTCCGCCTTCTTTTGCTTGTAATACGTGTATTGTATCGTCTTTAGACATATCAAGTAGAGTGATGTTGTGAAGTTTTTTATTTTCACAAAATTCTACATAAAATAATCTTTTTAAACCTCCATTATCAGCAACTTCTTCAAAAGTAAAGTTATGTTTTCCGTCTGGAACATTTTTTTGAGAAAATGACCATAATGCAAGGTCTTTTGATTGTTTTGTCATAACAGGAACGACTGTTTCATTAATAACAAAGCTAACAATAGCCATAACAATTGCAAAAGCAAATACAGGTTTTGCTATTCTGTTAAATCCAATACCACAGGCTCTCATTACAGTAAGTTCAGAATCTAAACTTAATTTGTTTAGGGTCATAACAGTAGATAATAGAATCCCCATTGGTATAGTCATTACGAAAACAGATGGTAAACTTAAAATTACTAAAATAAATGCAATTTTAAAAGGAATACCGTATTTAGCAATTTGTTTGATTAATGTAATGAAAGTATCTGATGCAAAGATAATAGATGTAAATACAAGAACCCCCATAATAAACATTTCTATTACTTGTTTCAAAATGTATTTATCTAATAATTTAAGTTTAATTAATTGTTTGCGTACTTTCATTTTTTGTTCCTAGTTATTTAGTGTAGGTATAAGATAATTTTTTTTAATCCAAACCTACAATGTTATATCTTAAAAATCAATTAATATATTGTTGTAAATCCTCATCGCTCTAGCCTCAATTAGTATCAATATTAATTAATATTTATATTAATCGGGGCTTTTTTTTATACAAGAACTGCATTTTGTTTTTCAAAAGCTTCTTTAATTGATTTATTGTAATCTGGTCTTAAAATTCCAACTTCAGTAATAATTCCAGAAATTAATTCGTGAGGAGTTACATCAAAACCAGGGTTTATTATATTAACTCCTTCAGCACAAATAGTTTTGCCATTTATGTGTGTAACTTCTTTATGGTCTCTTTCTTCAATAGGAATTTCTGCACCTGTTTGAATAGATGTATCAATTGTTGATAAAGGAGCTGCAATATAAAATGGAATATTGTGATATTTTGCTGCGATAGCAACGGTATATGTTCCAATTTTGTTTGCAGTATCACCGTTTGCAGCAATTCTATCAGCTCCAACAACAACCATATCAATCATACCTTTACTCATAAAATATGAACACATTCCATCTGTAATTAATGTTGTAGGAATTCCGTCCATTGTAAGTTCAAGAGTAGTAATTCTTGCACCTTGTTGACGAGGTCTTGTTTCATCAGCAAAAACTTGAATAGTGTTGTCATTAGCAAATGCAGAACGTACAACACCAAGAGCTGTTCCGTAACCAACTGTTGCTAATGCACCTGCATTGCAGTGAGTAAGGATTGTAGCTCCTTTAGGAACTACTTCTGCTCCGTATCTACCAATTGCTTTATTAATTTCAATATCTTCATTTTCCATTCTGATAGCTTGTTTTGTTAAATCTTCTATTAGAGTATTAATATCAGAATGAGTTTCTTTGATTAATTTTTTTTGTTGTTCAACAGCCCACATAAGGTTTACTGCTGTTGGTCTTGAAGATGCTAAATAATCACATTTTTCAAGAAGTTTAGTTTTAAATTCTTCAACAGAGATGTTTCCCCATTTTTCTTTACCTTCTTGAGCATATAAAACAACTCCATGAGCACCTGCAATACCAATTGCTGGAGCTCCTCTTACAATCATAGTTTTGATAGCATCATACATTTCATCGCCTGTTTTAATATCAACATAGATATATTCTTCAGGAAATTTAGTTTGATCTACCATTCTTGAAACATTATTAACCCATTGTATTGTTCTTATTTTTGATTCAAATTCCACTTTTATCCACCTATCTTATTTTATTTCAAAATCAATATTTTCATTTTCTGCTTTCTTAAGCCCTGATAATAGTTCATAAACATAAGCTGTAACTACGCCAGAGAAAGCATTCATTAGTGCTGATATAAATGCAATGAATATTAATAACATAATCATTACAAAGAATCCGCCAAAATTAGTTATAAACATTGTAAGAATGTGTCCAATATAATAATTACTGAAAATTAGCCCAATAATTGCGCTAAGTGGTGTGAACACAACAGAGAAAGCTGCAAATGCAGAAAAACCTATAACTGCACCAATAATTGCGCCTTCTTTCATATCAATAATTCCAATTAAATTATTCTTTTTAAGATAAACAATAATTATTGCTGATAAGAATAATATTAAAGTAAGAAATGCTAATGTTCCTATAAAAGGTATAAGAGTAATAACACCTATTACTCCTCCTACTAAAGCACTAAATAAAGCAATTTGTTTTAATAATAAAATATTCATACATTCACCTCGTGTTTAATTATCTCATAATAATTAATTTGAGGCAAATAATATTTAGTATTAATGAGCTTCTTTTTCTAATTTTCTATTAATTTCTTCAAGTCTAATTTTATTTGGTTTAAGATCAAATATCCAAGGTTGCATCTTAAATTTGTATACTAGTTGATTTTTGAATTTTTTGCTAAGGTATACCATAATTGATTCGCTTGTTACAGATTTAAGTTCATATTTGTTTTTTAATGCGTAGTTTTGATAAAAATCGTTAATCCCTGCATTTTGTAATTCATTTTTCCACTCTTTTTTATGTAATATTTTGTTAATTTGCCAGTGTATATAATTAAATAATCTTTCAAAGTCATTTTCTGGTTTAATAGTTCTATCATTTAAATGATTAATTTCATGTCTAATAGTAGAGCTTGAATATTTAGAACTAACGTCTAAATCTAATAAATCCTTTAAATTAATCTTTCTAGAAAAATTGAATGCGTTTCCATCTGCTTCTGTTTGATTTAATTGTTTATTAAGGAAGTCAATATTAATGACATTAGGAAGAATTGCTCTGTCTTTACCAGTTTCTTTCCAAAGTTTTAATTCTTCTTCAATATATTTAGCATCATCTACTCTTAGTTTTGCATTGGAAGAAATAACTAATGTTCCGTATGTATCATGTATTCTTTTGAATATTTCTTTAATTTCTTGAGGGTGTCTATTTAGATATTCATTATTGTATATTTTGCAAATTGAATCAGGGTTAAAAAAGTTATATTCATCAACTAATTTTCTGAATGCTTCTAATTCTAAGTTATTTTGGAAAGTTTCTGGAATTTGCATCCTTTTAGTTTTTGAAAAATTTTTCAAATACTTATCATAGTCCATTTTCTCTTTTTTGCATTGAGCATATCCGTTGCGATAAGTATTTTGAGGCTTTATTTCTCCATCAATGACATCTGTAAACCAACTATTTTTTTTATTAAGCCATTCATAAAATTCTCTTGGTTCGCTTTTTACATTCATATATTTTTTATTCATTATGTTAACAGCATCAGTTGCTGTCTCTATAAATTCCATTTTGTTAGAAAAATCTTTTCTAAAATCTTTTTTATTTGCTTGGATAAGTTTTTTTATTTCATCTAATAATAATTCTTTAGTTGCTTTATTTTCTATCATTTCAATTTTTTGTGATAGCTCTAAAATTCCATTTGATAGATTTTCTATATTATTTGTTTCATTAATAATTTTTTCATACAAAGAACTAAAACAATTCTTTATGTTTTCATCTTTAATTAAATCTAATTTTTTTCTTGTTTCCCCAATTTTATTTAAAACTCTAGAGCTTCCTAAATTTTCAGGGTTAATTAACCGTTTAGCAAACGGTGCAACTTCTTCAGATATATGAGTTATAGTTTTAGTATTTATCATTTACATTAACCTATACTAATTTATAAAGTAATTTTTCTTTATAAAATTGCCTTTTTAATAACTATTTGTGATAAAATTTTTAAGGGAGTATAAAAATGAGAGTTGCACAATTATTTGGAAATCAAATAGAATTAAGGGATATAGATAAAGTTTCTTTAGATGAAAAAAAAGGCGCAATAGTAAGAGTATTGGGTTGTGGTCTTTGTGGATCTGATATTGTGAAATTTAGACATGGTCTTGCAGAAGATGGAACAGTATTAGGTCATGAGATTGTTGCAATAGTTGAAGATATTAATTCGTCAACTGAATTTAAAAAAGGTGATAGAATCGTATGTTCTCATCATATTCCTTGCTTTGAATGCCATTATTGCAAGGGTGGAAGTTATTCTATGTGTCAGCATTTTAAGAAAACAAATATAATTCCTGGGGGGTTTTCCGAGTATGTTTATTTATCAGAAGAACACTTACAAAATGTTGCACATAAAGTTCCTGAAGATATGACAGATGAGGAAATATCTTTTTATGAACCATTAGGTTGTTGTATAAGAGCAGTTGAAAGAGCTAATCTTAAAAAAGGTGATAATGTATTAGTAATAGGCTTAG
Organism: Candidatus Gastranaerophilales bacterium; assembly: GCA_944324055.1. GTDB lineage: Bacteria > Cyanobacteriota > Vampirovibrionia > Gastranaerophilales > Gastranaerophilaceae > UMGS1585. Next base: position 24,068 of record CALUUV010000003.1, read on the forward strand.
GTTCTATAGGTTTATTAATGGGACAAGCATTAAAAGCTTATGGGCTGAATGTATATGGCTGCGATTTGATGCAAGATAGAATTGATTTAGCAATAAGTCGAGGAATTATTGGTTTTAATTCTTTAGATGTCGAAAAATCACATGATTTTATATATAACAATACTAATAAAATTGGTGCTGATTGTATTTTTATGACATCAGGTGCAGATGCTGCTATTCCTTTGGCATTAAAGACTGTAAGAAATGGTGGAAAGATTTTAGTATTCTCAAGTACTCCAAAAGATTTTGGTTATGCAAATAATGAGGTTTATTATAGAGAATTAACTATAATGGGAAGTTATTCTCCAAGACCTCAAGATTTAGCAAAGTCTTTTGAGTTGTTGACTTCAAGAAAGGTAAATGTTGAACATTTATCAACAGATTATCAATTAAATGATATAGTTAAAGCATTTGATGATACAATAACAAATAAAATATTAAAAGCTTATATAAAAATAGGGGAATAATAAGTGAAAGCAGTTTTATTTTATGGGCCTCAGGATATCAGATACGAGGATGTAAAAATAAAGCCTCTAGCAAAAGGGGAAATATTAGTAAAAGTTAAATCAGCTCTTACTTGTGGAACTGATGTTAAAACATTTAGAAGAGGTCATCCAGTTTTAATAAAAAAAGTTCCTTCAGGTTTTGGACACGAATTTTCTGGTGTAGTAGAAAAAGTTGCTGAAGGTGTTGAAAATGTAAAAGTTGGTGATAGAGTCGTTTGTGCAAATTCTGCTCCTTGTGGCGAATGTTTCTATTGCAGGCATGAAGAATATAATTTATGCGAACATTTAGATTTATTAAATGGAGCGTATGCTGAATATATTGTTGTTCCTGAAAGAATTGTTAAAAAGAACACTTTAATTTTACCTGATGATTTAAGCTTTGATAAGGCAGCTTTTTGTGAACCTTTAGCAAATGTTGTTCACGGGGTTGAAAGAACTGGTATAAAGCCAGGGCAAACTGTTGGTATTATAGGTATTGGGCCAATAGGTTTAATGTTTGCAAGGTTAGCTAAATTAAAAGGTGCAAACACAATTGTAGCTGGTCGTAACCCTTTAAAGCTTAAGATGGCAGAAGAGTTTGCATATGCAGATGAAATTGTTGATTTGAAAAAATATCCAAATCCTGAAAAGATATTTAAAGAGTTTACAGAAGAGAAAAAAGGTTTAGATGTCGCAGTGGAATGTGTTGGTCTTCCTGAAATATGGGAAAGAATATTTTCTTGTGTTCGACCAGGTGGTACAGTGCATTTCTTTGGTGGTTGTAAATCAGGTTCTACTGTAACATTTGATACAACTAGAATGCATTATGGCGATATTAAATTGATGAGTGTATTCCACCATACACCTAAATATTTTAGACAGGCATTGGATTATATTGCATCAGGAGATGTTGAAGTAGAAAAATTAATTACAAACACTTTAGCATTAAAGGATGTTGAGTTTGCAATGAAACAGCATATAGAAGGAAAAGCAATAAAATTCTTAATAAAACCATAATTATAAATAATATAAATTAGTTGATAAAAAGGTTCTGATAATATATTCAGAACCTTTTTTAAATAAATGTAACAATATTAATTTGATAATTAAAGAAATATTCAATTAATGACGTAATAACTAATATATTACAAACTAAATTTTGCAAGGAGGCTGCAAGGATGGCTGAGTATCGTGTTAACACTCAAAATGGAGAAACTGAACTATCTTTAGATTTGTTGAACCAAATTTCAGAAGAGGTTATTGCTCAGGTACATACAAAAGAAGAATTGTCAGGTATAATCAACCAACAATTAATCGAACAATATGCAAGAAAAGAAGCTTGGAAACGAGCATATAGAGATTTTCCTTTGCCAACAAGTAATATGACATTAGAAGCTCGTAGAGATTTACAAGACAGAAGAAATGATCGAGCAGAATGGTATTATTTAGATATAATTGAAAAATTCCAATAAGATATTGAAAAATATTACAATAAAGATTTTTGGGACAAGGTTTATTAATTTAAGCCTTGTCTTTATGTTACAATTTACATATGGATATAGTTGAAGTAAAAAATATCTGGAATAACGTAAAGGAAGAGATAATTAAAACGGTTCCTGCAACCTCTCATCCTTGGATTATGCCAATGGAAGCAGTAGGTTTTGAAAATGGGATATTTTCAGTTATAACCGGTCAATCATTTGCTATTCAAATTATTAGAAAAAATCACTATCAACAAATATTAGATGTGTTTTCATCTTTAGGCTATCCATTAAAAAAATTTGATATTATATATGATGAAGATTTATCAAAAGAATTAAAAAAACAAAAAGAGAAAGAATTAAAAGCTCAAAAAAAAGCAGAAGAAAAATCATTGAAGGAAACTGCATTTGATGGAATGGCGAAAATGCAGTCCCAATCAAATTTAAATTTAAAATATAAATTTGAAAATTTTGTAGTTGGAGACAATAGTAAACTAGCACATGCAGTTGCTTATAATGTTGCTCAACATCCGGCAGAAAAGTATAATCCATTGTTTATATATGGAGGTTCTGGTTTAGGTAAAACTCACTTAATGCAAGCAATAGGACATTATACGTTATTTAATAATCCAAAACTAAAAGTTCGTTATATAAAAACTGAAGATTATGTAAATGAACTTGTTGATAATTTAAGAAAAGGTGGCGATACAAATGATAGAATGGCAAAATTCCGCCAAAAGTATCGTAATGTAGATATTTTATTAATTGATGATATCCAGTTTGTGGAATCAAAAAGTAGAACAATGGAAGAAATTTTTCATACATTTGATACTCTTTATAATAAAAATAAGCAAATTGTTATAACATCAGATAAACGTCCTAAAGATATTCCAACGTTGCCTGAAAGATTAAGAACAAGATTTGAAATGGGTATTGTTGTAGATATAACTCCTCCGGATTATGAAACAAGGGTTGCGATATTAACAAATTTAGCAGAACAATTAGGACTAAAAATATCTTTTGATGTATATGATTACATTGCGAAAAATTTTGAAAGTAATGTAAGAGAACTGGAAGGTGCATTTAATAAAGTTACCGCGTTTGCAGATATTGAAAATGCTGAGATAGATTTAGCATTTACTAAAAAAGTATTGCAATGTGATATGAATATTAAAAAAGTCTCAATAGAAGATATCGCAAAAATTGTTGCAGAATATTTTGATGTGACAATTGATAATTTAAAAAGTCCAGCAAGAGCTCAAAGAATCTCAGAAGCAAGAAAAGTTGCGGTTTATCTAGCAAGAGAAATAACAAAATCAAGTTATGAAGAAATAGCTGAATATTTTGAGAAAAAACATCCTACAATTTTGTATTCATATCAAAAAGTTAAAGAGGATATAAAAACAGATATAAAACTAAAACAAACAATAAGAGAGTTGAAACAGGCAGTAAAAACAAATGCTTAATAAAGCTTGTAAAATTCGCTGAAATATTATAAAATGAACCCAATGGAGAGGTAAAAATGAAGACAATAGAAGGTGTATTAACAACAAGTGGTGAAAAATTTTGTATAATAATATCTCGATTTAATGAGTTTATAGGTTCAAAATTATTATCAGGAGCTATTGATGAATTACGCAGACACGGCGTTGATGAATCAAATATAGATGTAGTATGGGTTCCAGGAGCTTTTGAAATTCCACTAATCGCAAAAAAATGTGCATTAACTAACAGATATAATGCAATCATAACTTTAGGCGCTGTAATAAAAGGTTCAACAAGTCATTATGATTATGTTTGTGCAGAAGTTTCAAAAGGTGTTGCATCTGTTGGTTTAGAAACAGGTGTTCCTGTAATCTTTGGAGTATTAACTACTGATAATATAGAACAAGCTATTGAAAGAGCAGGAACTAAAGCAGGAAATAAAGGTTCAGATGCTGCAAAATCAGCTATTGAAATGGCAAACTTGTTAAAGCAAATATAAAGGTTTTAGATGAGCGAAATAATAACTGAATACCGTAATGAAAATACAAAAGATATAGATTTATTGCCAACTATCGACATTGTTAGAAAAATTAATAATGAAGATAAAATAGTTGCGTTGGCAGTAGAGTATGAGTTAGAAAATATCGCTAAAGCCGTTGATGTAATATCAAAACAGTTTTTGCAAGGTGGCAAGTTAGTATATTTTGGAGCTGGGACATCAGGCCGTTTGGGGATATTAGATGCATCAGAATGTCCTCCTACTTTTAGTGTTGATTCGTCAATGGTTCAAGGTGTAATTGCTGGTGGTGATGTTGCAATGCGTTATGCCGTTGAAGGAGCAGAAGATAATTTTGATGCAGGGTATTCTGATGCTAAAATTCTGAATAAAGAAGATGTTTGCGTTGTAATATCAGCTAGTGGAAATCCTAAATATCTGTTAGGTGTATTATCTTATGCAGAAGAAATTGGTTGTAAGACAGTAGGAATTACTTGTAATTCAAAGGCAAAGATTGCAGAAGAAGTTGGAACATTAATTTGTGTAGAAGTTGGACCTGAAGTAATAGCAGGTTCAAGTCGCTTGAAAGCAGGAACTGCACAAAAAATGGTACTTAATATGTTAACAACCGGTTCAATGATAAAGATAGGTAAAACATATGAAAACTTTATGATTGATTTAAATGCAACAAATGAAAAATTAAAAGATAGAGCAATTAGAATTGTTTCACAAATTGCAGGTGTCACATTTGCAGTTGCTTATGAAAAATTAATAAATTGTGATTGGAAAATTAAAACAGCTATTGTATCTTTAATATTAGGAATATCACCGGAAGATGCGAATAGAAAATTAGAATTAAAAAATGGTGTTTTAAGGAAGGTTATAAAACAATAAGAGAGGGTCATAAATGAAATTAACAGTACTTGGAGCAGGATGTTGGGGGTTAACTTTAGCTTGGTTATTAACAGATAACTTTGATGAAGTTGTTGTATGGGGACGTCATTGCGATTTATATGAAGATTTGATTAAGAATAAACATGCATCAAAACCATTGGAAGTACAGTTAAAAGATAGTGTTATTGTTACATCAGATTTAGAAAGTGCAATAAAAGATGCTGATATAATTTTATCAGTAGTAGCTACATCTGGTATGAGAGATGTATGTGAAAATCTTAAAAAAGCTGGAATTAAATCATCACAAATACTAGTTAATGCATCAAAGGGTATTGAATTAAATACTTTGATGAGAATGTCTGAAGTTATAAAAGATGTATTACCAGAACAAAAATTGGCAATACTTTCAGGCCCTACTCTAGCAAAAGAAGTATTACAAGGTAAACCAACTGCAGCATCAGTAGCATCAGATGATATGGAAGTTGCTAAATTTGTTCAAGAACATTGTAATGTTCCAAACAGATTTAGATTATATTCAAATAAAGATGTAATAGGTGTTGAATTAGGTGGTAGTTTAAAGAATGTAATTGCAATTGCTTCTGGTTTTGCACATGCAATGAATCTTGGTGATAACTGTGCAGGTTCATTATTAACCCGTGGTATGGCTGAAATAGTTCGTTTAAGTGTTAAATTAGGGGCTAGCCCATCAACATTATACGGTCTATCTGGTATGGGGGATTTAATTGCAACTTGTTCAAGCCCTATGTCAAGAAATTATACAGTTGGCTCATTATTAGGACAAGGTAAAAAAATTGATGATATTTTAGCTACATTAGGTTCTGTTGCTGAAGGTGTAAAAACATCAAAAGCCGTATGTGATTTAGCTAAAAAATTAGGAGTTGAAGTTCCTGTTTCTCAGGCAATATATGATGCTGTATATACAGATATAACTCCGCAAGAAGTACTAAGCCGATTAATGAATAGAAAATTAAAAGAAGAAGAAAATTATGATTAAATATGCTGTAAATTATATAAAAAATACTTTTGTGCCAGTTGAGGTTCCTGAAAATACTGTTTTAGCAGATGGTCAGTATATTTTAGTACGAACTGAAAAAGGTGAAGAAGTTTTAAAAGTTCATATTGTAAATACGCAAATAGCTGAATTATGGGAAAAACAAGAGGAAAAACCTACTCCATTCCCTTTAATTCGTGTAATGTCTAAACATGATATGGAAATATTTGAAGAAATAAAAAAAGAAGAAGTAACTTCTTTTTTCAAATGTAAGGCATTAGTTGAAAAGCTAAAATTATCAATGAACTTGGTTCAATGTAGAATAACTTTTGACAAAAGAAAAATAACTTTTTATTATACAGCTCCAGAAAGAGTTGATTTTAGAGAGTTATTGAAAGAGTTAACACAGGTATTTAAAAGAACAAGAATTGATTTACGTCATATAGGGGTAAGGGATGAAACTTCATTAATGGAAGGTTCTGGTATTTGTGGAAAACCATTTTGTTGTTGCTCTTTCAAACGTAAGTTTGAACCTATAAATGTAAAACTTGCAAGAGATCAAGGAATGCCAATCACTCCATCAAAAATTTCTGGAACTTGTGGTCGTTTATTATGTTGCTTAAATTATGAATATTCAAATTATATTGAAGCAGCTAAAGGAATGCCTCCAATAGGTTCTTCTGTAATGACTCCAAATGGTTTAGGAAAAGTTTGTTACATCAAATTTTTAAATGGAATTGTTGCTGTAAAATTAGAGGATGGAAAAACTCACGAGTATCAGCAAAATGAAATTGATATGGTTGATGCAGATGTAAATGTAGACATTGATATAGATGTTCCATTAGTTCAAACATATGCAGAAGATGAAAAAGTTGATATGAAACAATTAAGACAATTAGAAGATGATAGAAATAGTTCAACAGGAAATGTCTAATTGTTAACAATAATAAAATATTCTGAAAGCCTCTATATTAGAGGCTTTTCAGTTGATTGCTCGCATAGCTTAGTAAATAGTTTGTTAAGTTTTGTAACAAAATTATATACAAAGTATTTACATAAATAAACATATTTGCAATAATGATTATGTAAGAAATAAGAAGAAGGTTATAAAACAACAACTATTACATGTGGCTTTTTAATGCCAAAACAACAACTATCTAATTTTTTACACAAAACAAGATTCAAGGAATGAAATCTTGTATGAATGACAACTATCACAATATAAAATAATTTGACTTAAGCTCAACACTTTCGAGATTTGTCGAACTGTTTGTGTTGCTGATGGTTTCAAAATGACAGCAAAACATGATGTTAAAAATATAATTTCGAAAGGAGATTGAAATGGTACTCACAATCAACACAAACATGGGATCTTTACAGGCCCAACATGCTTTAAGCAAGTCAACAAATTCATTGAACAAATCAATTGAAAGAATGACTACAGGTTACAAAATCAATTCTGCAAAAGATGATGCAGCTGGATTAGCAGTTGCAACAAAAATGGAAACAAAATTAGGATCTGTTTCAGTTGCAGAGTCAAACGTTCAGTTGGGTTCTTCATTATTAAACACAATTGAAGGAAACTATGGTGTAATCCAAGACCACTTACAACGTATTAGAGACTTGACTGAACAAGCAGCAAATGGAACATATGCTACTGACTCATTATTAGCAATTAAGTCAGAAATTTCACAAAGATTAGATGAAATCGACCGTGTAACAAAAAATACAGAATATAATGGTATGTATTTGTTATCAGGTGTAGATGCTGCAGGTGATCCATTAGCAATAGCAACAGATGGTTTAAACTTACAAGTTGGTATTACATCAAGTGAAAATTCTGTTATTAACTTAGATGCAAGTTTATTTAGATCTTGTTTAGCATCATCTTTATTAAACTTTGGAGATAGAGTGGGAACAGGCCCAGATGGTGTTATTAATACAGATTTAGAAGAAGTTAGTATGGCAAATATCGGCGATAAAGATGTATTTGCAGCAACTTGTGCAGGTTTAGGTACAACTACTGATTTAGAAGGTACACATGGTGCAAACCAAATGTTAGCAGCATTAGACTATGCATTAGCAGATATCAATGAAAGAACAACTTTATTAGGTGCAACTCAAAACAGATTAGATTCTGCATCAGATGCATTACAAGTTCAATCAGATAACTTAACATCATCATTATCTACAGTAAGAGACGCAGATGTTGCTTCAGAATCATCAGCATTCATTTCAGCTCAGATTCTACAACAAGCATCAGCTTCGTTGTTATCAACAGCGAACCAAACTCCATCAATTGCGTTGAACTTAATCTAGTAGGAAATGAATGATATGAAAGAAATAAAAAATATAAAAATCTAAATATAGCTGTTGATTGTGATATTATTAAATGGCAAGAAATGAAAAGTTTCTTGCCGTTTTTTTTTTATTTATAGTAAAATTATGTTATGGATAGAAAAGATTTTTTAAATGTTAAAAGAATTGTTATTAAACTTGGTACTAATGTATTAAGAAATGAAGATGGCGATGTTGCTTTATCAAGAATTTATTCGTATATTGAGGATATTTCAAAATTAGTTAAGTCTGGTAAAGAAGTAATATTAGTAACATCAGGTGCTGTTGGCTTAGGTAAAAAGAAAATAGGTTTATCTAATACAGATGGTGTTGCATTGAAGCAGGCTTGTGCTGCAATTGGGCAGAGTAAATTAATGTCATTATATGAAGAAGGATTTGATACATATAATGTTGTAGCCGCTCAAATTCTTTTAACAGAAGATGATTTTTCTCAAAGAAAGAAATATTTAAGTTTAAGAACTACTTTGAATCGTTTATTAGAAATGAAGGCAGTTCCTATTATCAATCAGAATGATACTGTTTCTGTAATAGATTTTGATGATGCATTTAATACAATGCAAGTATGTTTTGCCGACAATGATAAGCTTTCAGCACTTGTTGCAAGTGAATTGGATGCAGATTTATTATTAATTTTATCTGATGTTGATGGATTGTATGATGCAAATCCAAAGACAAATCCAGAAGCAAAAATAATAAAAGAAGTTGTAGGAGTAACAGATGAAATAAGAGCTTTAGGAACTGATGCTTCAGAAGGTGGAAGAGGCGGAATGAGAACTAAGCTTGAAGCTGCAAGATTAGTTACAAGATTTGGCGGAAAAGTTCTTATTGCTAATGGTAAAATTCCATATATTATTAGTGAAATATTCAATTACAAAGATTATGGAACAATGTTTATTCCTAATAATGAAAACTTATCTGAAAAGAAACGTTGGATAGGTTATGCGACAAATATTGTTGGAAAATTAATTGTTAATAATGGTGCAAAGGACGCAATATTAAATAAGGAATCAAGTTTACTTCCAATAGGCGTAATAGGTGTAGTAAATGATTTTAAACGTGGTGAAGTTATTTCTATCCATGATGAAAATGATGTTGAATTTGCACGTGGTATTGTAAATTATAATTCTGATGATTGTAAGAGAATTATTGGTAACCATTCAAATGAAATCTTAAAAGTTTTAGGTTTCAAGAATTATGATGCAATAATCACAAGAGATAATATAACAATTTTATAGAGGTGTTGTTTTGAATAAGGAATTTTTAGAGATTGCAAAGAACGCTAAAATAGCGTCTATTAATGCGCAAAAATTATCAAATGATATAAAAAATCAAGCTTTAAAAACTATTGCAAAAAAATTGGAAGAAAATAAAGAAGAAGTTTTTGCAGCTAATAAACAAGATATGAAAGAGGCTGAGGAATTATTAAAAAAAGGAGAAATATCTCAGTCTATGTATAACAGATTAAAACTTGATGAAAACAAGATGCGTGATATGATTCAGGGTTTAATTGATATTTCAGAATTACCTGATCCGGTTAATAAAAAAATATTTGAAAGAGAATTGGATAAAGGTTTAATACTAACAAAAGTTACTTGTCCTATCGGAGTTCTTGGAATTATATTTGAGGCAAGACCTGATGTTATTTCACAGATTTCAGCTTTAGCAATAAAATCATCAAATGCTGTTATTTTAAAAGGTGGTAAAGAATCAATAAACACTAATAAATCTATATTGGGTATAATTAATTCTGCTTTGGATTCTGTTGAAGGTTTTCCTAAAAATATGTTAAATCAAGTATTTTCAAGAGATGATGTAAAAGAAATGCTTGAAGCAGACAAGTACATTGATTTAATTATTCCAAGAGGTGGAAATTCTTTGGTTCAATTTATTAAATCAAACACAAAGATTCCTGTATTAGGGCATGCAGATGGAATTTGTCATATATTTGTTGATGAATCTGCTGATTTTGATATGGCTAAAAAGGTTATAATTGATGCTAAGACACAATATCCAAGTGCTTGTAATGCGGTTGAAACTTTATTAATTAGTGATAAATTTTCAAAAGCTGAAGAGTTGTTGAAAGAATTAGAAAATGCAGGGATTAAATTAATTTCTAATCCTGAAAGTTGGCATAAAGAATATTCTGATAAGATTTTAGCTTATAAATATGTATCATCAGTTGGAGAGGCTATCGAACATATTAATGAATATGGCTCAGGTCATACAGAATCTATTATTACCTCAGATAAGAACAATGCAGAATTATTTATGGATATGGTAGATTCTGCAGGTGTTTATCATAATGCATCAACTAGATTTGCAGATGGTTTTAGATATGGATTTGGTGCTGAAGTTGGTATCTCAACTAACAAAACTCATGCAAGAGGTCCTGTTGGTATGGATGGTCTTGTAATATATAAATACAAGTTAAGAGGTTCTGGCGATACAGTAATTGATTATGTAAAAGGTGAAAAACACTTTACACATAAGGATTTATAATATGAAAATCGGAGTTTTAGGATTAGGTTTAATAGGTGGTTCAATTTTTAAATCATTAAATGAATTGGGCTATGATGTAATTGGTATATCTAATTCTCAGGGTGGTAAATATGAAAATATTTATGCAGATAGAGCAAAATTAAAAGAGTGCGATTTAGTTTTTGTATGCTCTCCTATGAATAAAGTTCTTGACGATTTAAAAGATATAGAAAAGTATTTAAGTAAAGATACAATAGTTACTGATGCATCAAGCTTAAAGAGTTTTGTATCAGAAAACAAATATAATTATAATTTTGTTCCATCTCATCCAATGGCAGGAACTGAATTTTCAGGATTTGAAAATTCATATTCTGGATTATTTAAAGGTGCAAAATGGGTATTAACTCCATTTGATGGAATTGTTCCTGAAACTTTGAGAAAAGTTGTTGAGGATATGGGGGCAAAAGTTGTTGTAACTGATGCAAAATCTCATGATGAATCCGTAGCTTTGATATCACATATGCCTTTGGTGTTAGCTCAAGCTTTGTTTATGTCTGCTGATGATAATGAGCTCGCAAAAGTATTGGCTTCTTCTGGTTTTAGAGATATGACAAGATTAGCTTTGTCTAGCGAAGAAATGGCTTGTGATATGGTCAAGATGAATTCTGAAAATATCCAAAAAGCATTGTTAAAATTGTATTCTAATATTGGCAATTTAATAAAAGAAAATTATCCTGAAACTATACATAAGATAAAAGAAAACAGAGAAAAAATGTATAAAGATGGGGTAAATGTATATCCAATTGTCTAATTGAAATATATATTGAAATCATTTAATTTACCCCTATGACAACGATAATTGGTGTAAAGTTAACAAATAGAATGGAACTTTCAAATGAGTTTCAGAATATAATATCAAAATTTGGGTGTGCAATAAAAACTAGAATAGGTTTACATAGTACTTGTAGTAATGTATGTGCAAACTGGGGAACAATTCTTCTTGAAATTATTGATGAATCTGTAACAAGTGAATTAAAGAAAGATTTATCAAGATTAGATGGTGTAAGAGTTCAATCAATGACTCTTTAATATTCCTCTAGCTAAATTTTATAAAATAGATTATAATGTTTAGACTACAAGAATAGAAGAATTGGAGTTTGTTATGAAAAATATTAGAGAAATCAAAGATTACCAAGTTTTGTTATTAGGTATTGTAATTGCACTTGGTGCAATGTTATCAACTTTTATTTTTTCGCATGCTGTTGTAGCATATCAAAAACTCCAAAACCATGCATTAACAGTAACGGGTTCTGCGTCAAAGGATATTTCATCTGATGTTGCAGTATGGAAAGGTTATTATTCAATAAGAAGTAAAGATTTGAAATCTGGCTATGATAAGATTGATGCTAATAAAGCATATATAAAGAAATATTTGATTGAAAAAGGTGTAAAAGAATCCGATATAAAATTTTCAACAGTTTCATCTTATCCAGTTTATAAAAAGTTAGCAAATGGATATGATTCATCTGTAATTGAATGTTATAATGTATCTCAAAATGTAGAAGCAACTTCTTCAGATGTAGATGGTATTACAAATATTTCTCAAGATGTTGGTAAATTAGTTGCTAATAATATTGAGATTACTTCAAACCAAGTAGAGTATTATGTATCTAACTTGGATGAATTAAAAGTTGAGATGTTGGCAGCAGCAACAAAAGACGCAAAACAAAGAGCAAAAAGCATGGTAGAAAGTACAGGAGGTCATATTGGACCAATGACATCTGCCAAAATGGGTGTATTCCAAATAGTTGCTAAAAACTCAACAGATGTATCAGATTATGGTATTTACAATACAAATGCAAAAGATAAGAAAATTAATGCTGTTGTAAATGCTACTTTTACTATAAAATAGAATTATGAAGAAAAAGATTTTAATTTTACCGATATTAATATGCTTAGGTTTGCCTGTATTTGCAGATTACAATTCTCAAATGCAAAATTTTCAGCAGCAACGTGAACGATATTATGCTCGACAACAAGCATATCAAAATAAAGTTATGCAAAATCGTCAGTATCAGTATCAGCAACAAGAAGAGATAAGACAAAGAAATTTAGGGTTGTTTGAGAATGAAAAATTAAGACATTTTGGATATACAGGTGTCTATTATTATGATTATTAATAATTAAAAATATTTTGAAATAAAAAAGTCCCTATTAGGGACTTTTTCGTATTTTAATCAAAATTTGAATGTTTTATTCTTCGTCTTCAACTATTTTACATTGACCGATTGCATTTGCTGTTCGATACCATGTTCCATAATCTCTTTTTGCAGAGAATCTATATTCACCTGTGTTTCTATCGATTGTTACCCATTTATAATCCATAGTCCATGTTTCATAGAATCTATCTTTGAACTTGATTTCATCATTTGTGATTTTAAGTTTTAAAACTTTTTTAGGGTCATCATTAATTTTTCCGTAAAGTTTTACAAGATTTGGGCTATAAATTTTTCCATTTTTAAAATAGTAATAATCAGTTGTTTCTTTATAATCATCAATAGTACCTCTAATCATTTTAGCAGTACATTCTAATTTTGTACCATCTTCAACTGTGTATATTACATTTTTTTTAGCAGCAATTGCAGTAATTGTAGAAATAGATGTAAATAAAGTTATTAATGCTATTGTTGATAAAATCTTTTTCATAAAAACTCCTTTTGATTAAAAAGTTTATAATAAATTTGCTTTAAAATCAATGTAAGTTTAGTATACAAGTAAATAAATTAATTAAATATTTGTAACAAATTAAATGCTAATTCCTATAATAAGTAAATAAATATCTCTTATAAAACTTTATAAATATGTGTGTATTAAAAAGTATGGAAGGTTGTAATATTGTCTAATATTTCCTCATTAAGAAATTTAGTAAATAATGGTTGGACAATAGCCAATCGTAGAGGTGTTATATCTCAAATTGGTAAAGATAACTTTAAAGAAGTTTCTCAATTAGCAAATCAAGCTAATTTTAGTGATACAGTTACTTTTTCTAAAGCTAAAGAGTATTTGAGTGCTGATAATTTAGAAAATACAAAAAATACAATAAATAATGTAATTCAATCTTATAAAGAATACGCAAAATGCCCTTATATAAATGAGTATTTGAGAAGTGGTACAGAACTTTCAGAAAAATCTAAAAGTCTGTTAGAAAATTTAAAATTAGCAATATTAAATAATAGAGTTACTGGAGAATTTGTAAGAGGTTTAACTCCTACGAGAAAGAATAAACTAGAAAATATAGAAGATGTATCAAAGTTTGTATTTGAAAACAAGGGATTCACATCTGCGGCACCTAAGATAAATTCTGATTATGCAAATAGTTTTGCCTTAGGAAGAAATGGATCTAAAGTTATTTTTGATTTAAAAGACTTCCCTGGATATAAAGCTAATAATTACGAAGTATTATTTGATACTAATGCGTTTACAAAAGATAAGTTCAAAATTGTCCAAGAGGGTGACAGATTATACCGAGTAACTCAAAAGTAAGATAAAAGTAATGTTTGTAAATTAAAAAAGACACCCGAAGGTGTCTTTAAAATGGCGGGAACGACGAGGCTCGAACTCGCGACCTCATGCGTGACAGGCATGCGCTCTAACCAAACTGAGCTACGCTCCCATATTTAATTATCAGTTTTATGACTCATCGCCGTAAGATTATTGTAGCTTGCTGAAAAAAAAAATGCAAGCATATTTTTACACAAAATACTAATTGAAATTTATATTTAAAATTATTATTATATAAGTAATAATATTTATTATTAAAAGGTGATTTTATGAAATACTTATGGTTATATTTTGTTGCGATAATAGCTTCTTTAGGCGGTTTATTATCAGGTTATGATACAGGAATAATATCAGGTGCATTGTTATTTATTAATGATTCTTGGCATCTAACAGATTATTTACAGGGTATTTTAGTTAGTTCTGTGCTTATTGGTGCAGTTATTGGTGCTGCGACAAATGGAATACTAGCTGATATTTTTGGAAGAAAAAAGATTATTATTGCAACTGCTATAATTTTTATAATTGGTTCAATTGCTTGTGCTTTTGCTCCTAATATTATTATTCTTATTCTTTCAAGAATTTTTGTTGGTTTTGCAGTTGGGATTGTTAATTTTGTTGTTCCTTTGTACTTGTCAGAAGTATCTCCTAAAAATCTTAGAGGAACTTTAGTTTCCTTATATCAATGTGCAATAACATCAGGAATATTGTTTTCATATCTTATTAACGCAACTTTTGCGCATGCAGTTTATAATTGGCGTTGGATGTTATTTGCAGGAGTTGTTCCTGGTTTAGTTTTACTTATAGGCATGTTATTCTTGCATGATACTCCAAGATGGCTTGTTATAAAAGGAAGAGATAATGAGGCTAAGGATGTTTTAAAAACAATTGAACCTGATATTGATGTGGATAACGAAATTTCTAATATAAGAAAAACTCTACAGGAAAATCAATCTAATAATAAATTTGAGTTTGAAAAATGGATGCTGATGCCTTTTATTGTTGGACTTGGTATTATGTTCGCTCAAATTTGTACGGGGATTAACACTATAATATATTATGCTCCTACAATTTTTAAATTTGCAGGGTTTGATTCAAATATTTCTGCAATATATGTAACTGTGGGAATTGGAGTTGTTAATTTCTTAATGACGTTTGTTGCTATATATTTTACAGATAGATTAGGGCGAAAACCTTTGTTATATATAGGATTGACAGGAGTGATGCTAAGTTTATTACTTTTGGGTTCTGCTTTTGCATTTTCTTATATGTTTAATTTTGATTTAAAAATTTTATCAGTAATAAGTTTACTTACTTATATTATATCTTTCGCAATGAGTTTAGGCCCAATTGGTTGGGTTATTGTATCAGAAGTATTTCCTTTAAAAATAAGAGGACTTGCAATGAGTTTGTGTACAGTTGCCAACTTTGGATTTAATTTCTTTGTTGTTGCTTCATTCCCTGTATTAATGTATAGATTTGGAGGAGCAATTACATTTTGGATGTTTGCATTTGTATCTTTACTATGCTTGATTTTTGTTTATTATTTTGTTCCGGAAACAAAGGGAATTTCTCTTGAACAAATTGAATCAAATTGGAAAAATTATGTGAAGCCAAGAGATTTTAAAAATTAAATTTTTTAATAAAGAATGGATAAATTGAAGTTATAAATAATCCTATTATTATATGGCTTAAAAATAACATTATTCTTGAATGGAAGTCAATGTTAAGTAAGAAATATAAAATTAATCCACCTATAATAAAACGGATTAATTTTTTTAATAAACTTCCACTCTTGGAATCAAAGTTAATAAATCTTTTTTCTATAATCCAACCTCCAAATATCCCAATAATCCAGCCTAATCTGGCAAACATTTCTATTTTTACGGATGTCGGATAGTATAGAAGTTTTCCATTTAAATAATCCATTGGATAACTTTTTAAGTTAACAAATAAAAGAACCAATAAACTAATTAAACTTACTAATGAAAATATTAAAATATCTCTATTTTTACCTTTTTCTTCCCATTTTATGAGTTTATAAGATAGAAAAATAATTAATATACTTGATAAAAAACCTACAATAACATCTTGTGGAGTATGTACTCCAACATAGTTTCTCGAAAGCATTACAAGGAAAATAATTGCAATACATGTATATCTTATTAATTTATTTCTCCAAAATATAAAAGCTGTACTTCCCCAAGTAGTTGTGGCTCCTGTGGTATGTCCACTAGGGAAAGAATAACCAGTAGCCATTGGTATAGCAGATTCTATTGGCTTGACTCTTGAATCAAGAATCCAAGGTCTATAAATACAAGCACAGCATTTCAAAAATACATTAATAATAAACCCGAACATATAGTTCCAAATAATAAACATTCCTGATTTCTTATTAATACACCAATATATTCCACACATAAATAACATTGGGATAATTACTTCTCCAAACATAGTCACTGTAAGGAAAAAATTATCAAGAATATGTCCTGATATATCTCTGAAATTCTGTAAATATAATAGATAATCTATTTGCCAGCTAAGCCAATTCATAGATTATATTATATATTAAAATGTTTCATATTGATATATTTCGCAGATTCATCAAAAGCTTCTCTTTCTAATACATTATTTATGTATTCTGGAGAATCTACTTTGGGATAGTTTTTAATTGCATCAAGTAATACTAATGATTTTTGATACATTTGTGAACCTTGTGGATATTTCTTTTCAATAGGTTTATCTTTCCATGGAGTTTTCATATATACATTTTCTGCAGAAATATTAAGTAGTTGCTTCTCTATTAAATTTTTAGGATTAGCGTGTATCCAAGCTTTAATTATATCTTTATCATCAATTCCTTCTGTTTCTCTTAAATCTTGATGTTGTTTAGCATGAACACATTCATGCACTATTTTATGAATAATAAATTTTTTCTGTTCTTGTGGAGTTACTTCTTCAAGAATAAGTTTATCAAAGCCGAATTTCCCATTTCTATTTTGGTTCTTTATAAATTCTTCCCCTAACTCTTTGCTTGTAAATAATGGTAGTTTTTCTTTAGGAGATATTAATGGTAGTTTTTTCCCATCTTTGATTCCAACAATTTTATGATCACAAGACATTAAATCATATAGATTCATTTCAATAATGTTTTTGCTAAATGTATAGCCTCCACCAAGCATTGATTTTTCATCATATACGAATTTTAACTCAGGATTTGTTGTAACTCCAAAATCTTTATTTATTTCATTGAAGTATTTGTTAATCTCTCCATTAGGGAATAATTGTGCAAATTTTTGTTTAATCTTTATTTCTTGTGTTTGTGTTGGAGTAAATGTATCTTGTTTTATTTGTATAAAGTATAAAGGTTTACTCACTTGATTATTAGCGCAAGTATTTGTTGTTTTTGCGCCATTAATTGGTTTAAACAAAGATACATTATTCACGCACACTACCATACTAATATAAAGTATTTTTTTTATATTATTTTGTGCTTTATTAAGAAATTTTTACAAATTATTTAGTAATAAAAAAGGATGGTTTTAAACCATCCTTTTTGAATTTTATTTAATAGCTGCTTTTATTCGTTTTTCAACTTTATCTTTTCCTAGAATTGCAAGTGTTGCAGTCATATCTGCACCTCTTGTTCTTCCTGTAACAGCAGCTCTTATAGCCCACATTGTAACTTTAGGTTTGATACCTTTTTCTTTGAAGAAGCCTCTGAAAGCATCAAGTTTTTCGTGTAAGTTTTCTTCAGTGTATTCCCAATCTTTAGATTGTTCTAAGTACTCTTTTAATACTTCTTGTGATGTTTCAGTATCAATAACTTCTGTTTGTACATCAGGTTCAATATCAACTGTTTCTCCAAAGAAATAAGTTACAGCGTCTGTAATATCAGATAATAAAACCAAAGGTTCTCTTGTTACTTCAATCATTCTTGTAAATTGTTCATCAGTAAGTTCTGATAAATTGTATTTTTCAAGATATGGAAGTAAACGTTTTTTTAGTTCATCCATTGGTAACATTTTGATATAGTGGCTGTTCATCCATTTTAATTTATCGTATTCAAAAATTGAATTAGATGAAGAAATTTCATTGATTCTGAAATCTTCAGCGATTTTATCAACAGGTTTAATTTCTTCTCCGTCAGATGGAGCCCAACCTAATAAAGCAACGAAGTTAATTAATGCTTCTGTTAAGTACCCTTCTTTTACGAAATCGCTAACAGCAGTTGCACCGTGTCTTTTTGATAATTTACTTCTATCAGGAGCAAGAATCATTCCTAAGTGACCAAATTTAGGAACTTCAGCACCTAATGCTTCATAAATAAGAATTTGTTTATAAGTATTTGAAATATGGTCTTCTCCACGGATTACGTGTGAAATTTTCATTAACATATCATCAATTACAACTGCATAGTTGTAAGTTGGAGCACCATTAGATTTTTGTATAACAAAATCTCCTAAAAGGTCTGTATCCATATGTAATTCACCTTTTACAAGGTCATCAAATTTCAAAATAGAAGAATCGTGGAAAGCTTTTTGTGCTTTTGCAATATTAAATCTTATAGCAGGTTTTCTTCCTTCTGCTCTTAATTTAGCTTTTTCTTCTTCTGTTAAATTTTCACATTTTTTAGAATATACATAAGGTTTTTTGTTTCTAGTAGCTTCTTCTTTTTCTGCTTCAAGGTCTTCTGGAGTACAGAAGCATTCATAAGCAAATCCAGAATCTAATAATTGTTGAACATATTTAGGATAAATATCAAATCTTTCAGATTGAGTATAAGGGCCATAAGGTCCGCCAACATCAGGACCTTCATCCCAATTTAATCCTAAAGCTTTTAAACTATCAAAAATATTATCAATATATTCTTGACTAGTTCTTTCTGCATCAGTGTCTTCTATTCTTAAAACGAATTTACCGTTATTTTTTTTAGCAAATAAAAAATTAAATAATGCTGTTCTCGCAGTTCCAACGTGCAAGTTTCCGCTTGGAGATGGAGCTATTCTTACTCTTACTTCTTCCATTTTTATATCCTTTCGTTTATGTTTATATTTTCTCACAAAAAAATAAAAGAGAATAGGTTATTACTTAAATATAATAACTCCTATTAATGCAAAAATTATTAAAGCAAGATTGTAATGAATAAATGTAGGAACGCAAGTGTCCCAAATATGATTGTGTTGACCGTCGATATTTAAACCTGATGTTGGTCCAAGTGTTGTATCAGAGGCTGGTGAACCTGCATCACCTAAAGCTGCAGCAGCCGCTAGTAATACGACCGTTTGTGGTACATTGAATCCGATACTTAGACATATAGGTACAAATACAACTGCAAGAATAGGTATTGTTCCGAAAGATGTTCCTATTCCGATAGTTATTAATAATCCTAATGCTAACATTATAATCGCTGTAACAATATGACTTGGAGGCAATACAGATGTAACATAAGTTACTAATGATTCTATACCTCCTGTTGTTTTTAAAACAGTAGCAAAGCCAGATGCTACAAGCATAACAAAGGCAACATATCCCATAAGATATATTCCTTCATCCATTAGTTTATCCATTTTAGAATGTTTTATTGCCCCCAATGAGAAAATTATTCCTAAACCGGTCAAAGCTCCTAATGGAAGAGAATGAGTCCAAATTTGTACAACAAATGTTACGACTGCAGCGATTAAAGTTATCCAATGATTTTTATTAAACTTCATATCTTCTAGATGTTCTTCAGGTTTATCAATCATTTCATATTTGCGAGGTTTTCTATATGATATAAATACTGCAATTAACAATGCTACAACCATACCCAACCCAAGAATCCAGGTTGATTTCCATATATCATTTTTTGCAACATTCATTCCGTTTTGAATCATATTGTCAGCTATTAAGTTATGGAAAATAAGACCAAAACCTGCAGGAATAGTTATATAAGGAGTTTTTAACCCAAATGCTAAAAGACACGCAATAGCACGTCTATCTATTTGTAATAGGTTCATTGTAGGAATTAATGCTGGAATTAATATTGGTATAAATGCTATGTGTATAGGAATAATGTTTTGTGATGCCATAGCAATAAGTCCAAGTATCACAAATAAAATCCAAGCACGATTGTTTACAATATCTATTATTTTTTTTGCAATAACATCTGTAAATCCAGTATGGTTCATTGCTGCAGCAAAAGCACCTAAAAGAATGTAACTTAAGGCCGTTTCAGAGTTGCCACCCATGCCGGAAATGAAAGTATTCATTATATGTTCAATGTTCATTCCTGATGTTAAGCCTGCAAAAATGCTTGATATTAGTATTGCAAGTAGTACATTAATTCTGCATAAACATAATACGCAAAGCAGAATAATAGATGTAACAACAGGGTTAAATAATATGTGTAAAATCAAGCTTGTTTCTCCTGTAATTTTTCAATAATTTCTAATGCTGTTTCTTTTTGAAGTTCAAAAGGCATAAGCTTTAAATATTCAAAGGCATCAGATATTTCTTTGTCTTCATCATACCAACGTTTACATAGATAAATAAAAGCATCTTCAAGTTTATTTTCTTCAATATAAATATTAAAGTTATGGCTTTTATCCTTAATATATTCAGCGCATATAAGTTGAACAGATTTATTAGCTTTTTCTAACATACTAACCGCTAAACTAATTGTCGGATCTTCATCATACCAGCGTCGTTTAATGTTGTTCATTTAGACCTCTAAAAAATAGGTTTTCTTTCAATTTGTGTAACTGTACAAGTTCCTTCACCTCTAGTTACAAATTGAGCCCTATTTGTATAAGCATTATTTGCATAAATTTCATTTAGTTTAATTTTTTTTGTTACTTGATTATAAGTAACTTGTGTTTCTACAATTGTATTGAAGCTTGCTGCTTTGTGATGAAAAATAATTTCTTCTTCGGTAAACTTTTCTACATCTAATGGTAAATTATTTGCATCATAAACTTCAGCCAAAACAGTATCAATAATAAAAAATCTTTCTAATGTTGAACGGTTCATAACCTCTTCTGTTGCTGTATTTACGGCTTCAATATTAAGATTACACTGCAACAAATATTGTTCAGCAAAAGATTGTGATAATGTTGATAAAAATATTAAACAAAATAATATAAACTTTTTCATATATAAAATGTTATCACAAATTATAAATATTTGTTAAATTTACACTTGTAAAATAAAAAACATGATTTAGAATATATATATAGGACATAATAAGGATATTAATATATGGTACAACCTATTTCCTCTTCTAACATTGACCCCACATCAGGAACAGGGGATGTAAAGACTGCTATTGCAGTAAAAATGTTTCAAGAGATGCAAAAATCACAAGAAATAGCCGGATCTATTATCCAAGATACAGCTGAAATATCACAAGAAGCTATGGACGCATGTAAAGCAGAAGGTTGCTAAAGGGATAATAAAATTATATTACCCCATAGTACCTTTAAATAGTTTTTTAATGAAATCAAGTGGACTAGATTGATTATTCAATTTATCTTGAATACGATCATAGTTTTGAATAATATATGGATTTCGTGGGTCAAGAGATTTCAATTTGTCCATGTAATTTATCATTTCATTATAATCGCCGATTCTTTCTCTGAACTCGGCGAGTTTCTGTAGGGCTCTTTTGCTATTAGGGTTTAGTTCTAATAATCTTTCATAAAATTCTACTGAATGGTTTTTATCTGTTGTATCTAAAATGTCTGCGATTGTTGTAACAAGTTCGATATTTTTGTTATCTAATTGGTAAGCAATCATATATTCATTCATTGATACGTCTTTATCACCTTTTAGATTATAGAATTTTGCCCAATTAACATGTGAAGAGAATTCATCCCCTTGTTTTTCATAAATTAATGCTTTCATTTGGTATGTAACAAGTGAATTAGGTTCAAATTTATTATGTTCTTCTACTTCTTCTAATGCTTTATCAAAATTGTTTGTTTGGTAATAGTATTGAGCAAGTAAAGAATGAAATTTTGCATTTTTTGAATACTTATCTTTAACAGATTGCATAGTTGAATATGCTTCATCGTTCTTGCCCATATCCATCAAGCATCTAATTTTTAAAAGTTCGTCTTTTGTTAATTCAATTGCTTTTTGAGGATCATCAGCCTTTACGTACAATTTTGCAAGTTCTTCGTTTATGTTATTGTATCCTTTTTCTCTTGCTTTTTCTAATGTATCAATTGCACTTTCAATAAAACCTGTTTTCAAATAAATATTTGCAAGGTTTAGATATATATTTTCATTGTCATAATTTGAATCAATTAGTTTTAAATATTCATCAATTGCTTGGTTTTCCTTATGAACCCCATCATAAAGAGTTGCAAGAATGTATCTAGCTGCATTTGTATCGTGTTCATTATCAGCTTTTTCAACAGCTTTTTTATAATCATTTATTGCATGTTCAAATTGTTCTTGAATAACATGTAATTCCCCTTTACAAACATAGTATTTATATCTGTTAGTTTCAGAACATATATCCATTAGTTGTTCATATGCCATAAGGTTTCGGCTATCAAGTTTTATTAATTCTGTATAAAATCTTTCAGCTTCATCTTTTTTATTAAGTATTGATGCAATATGTCCCAATCTTTCTAGGATGTGTACATTTTTAGGGTTATTAGCATACATTTTTTTATATTCTTCATATGCTAAATCATATTGTCCGTTTTCTTCTAATTGTTCTGCTGATGCCATATATAAATACCTCATTAATTATAATTATTCTGTGTTTTTTCAATCCCGTTTGCAAAGTAAAATTCAATTGCTTCTGCGGATTTTTGTATAACTTTCTTTAAATCGTCTGCTTGTTCTTTTGAAAAATTTTGAAGAACAAAAGCTTCCGATGGTATTGGTGGTTGTGGTCCTATGCCAACTTTTAAGCGTGCAAATTTATTTGTTCCTAAGTGTTGGATAATAGATTTTATTCCATTATGTCCACCGTCAGAGCCGGATGCTCTAAATCTTATTTTACCTAAATCAAGTGATAAGTCATCATAGACAACCAGAGTATTTTCAACTGGAATTTTATAATAATCCATTACAGCTCTGAGTGCTTCTCCTGATAGGTTCATATATGTTGTAGGTTTTATTAATATAGTATCTTCATTATTTATTCTTGTTCTTGTAATTAAAGATTTTAACTTAGAGTTTTCTTTAAAAGTTTCAGAATTATTTATTGCAATATAATCTACAACCATAAATCCTGCATTGTGTCTAGTGAATAAATATTTATCTCCTACATTACCTAAACCGACTATAAGATTCATTTTCATCCTCTAATTTATAAAATAATAATC
>CALUUV010000004.1 GCA_944324055.1 Candidatus Gastranaerophilales bacterium
TCCATCTTGCCGATGCTATGGGACAATTATGCAAGAACAGTATAATGATGGTAGTAATTATATGCAGTCCACTACTGAAGGTTAGCTTTCCGCCAAAAAGCTTTGGCTAGAGTTCTGGTTTAGTAGATTTCCAGCTTTAGTTGAGAATAATAATTTACTACACTCGTAGAGATTTGTTTAGATCCATTTTGGACGTGGGTTCGATTCCCACCATCTCCACCAATAAAAAAGAGACCTTTGAGGTCTCTTTTTTATGCAATAATTATTATAATAACTTAATTATTAACAAATTATAATTCCATAGGAAAATCATCATTATCGTTTTTAGCTTCTATTTTTACATTAGTCACTTCTTGTTCTTTAGCCCTTAATATTGCTAGTGTTTCTCGATAGTCTTTCGCTTCTGCAATTTTCGTAAATTCTATTTCTGCATAATTATCTTTTACAACTTTTTCGATTTCTTCTAGTGAAACTCTAAAAAACTCTTTTTTCATATTTACCATATTTACACTTTTATCTCTAAAAGTTTCATGTAGTTTATTTTCTAAAGCTGGGGCATCTTCTGAAAAAATCATAGCATGCACATCAAATTTAAAAGGAACAGAAGCATCTCCAAGCTCATTTATTCTTTCCATTGGATCTAAACGTCTTGTCATTCCAATCTTGTAAACATTTTCACCAAAAGAACCAATATTAGAAATTACATATATATGACCACATTTTGTTAATTGTGCCTGTGAAATTGCTCTTTGTTTTCTTTCTTCAGCTTCTTGTAAATCTTGTTGCAACTTAGCGATTTGAGCTTCATATTTAGAGCGTTCTTCAGCATTTGATTTTTCTAATTCTTCATAAGCTTTTTGTAATGCTTTTTGATAATCTGCTTCTTCTTTTTCAGCTTTAATCCTAGCAGCTTCTAACTCTTTTTGGGCTTTTTGCTCTTCTCTTATTTGCTCTTGTATTCTTTTTTGTTCTTCTTTTTCTTCATGTTTTTTTACTTCATATTCGTATGTTAAATATAATTCTTCAAACTTTAATTGCAAATATGAATTTTGTATAACAATATTGTTGGCTTCTCCTAACTTATTTATATCATCAAATGCTTTTTGTATTCTAATTTCCATTTTATCAATGTTATTCCACTTTGTTTTTGAAATAATGGAATCACATTCCCCGTTGAATGCTTTTAACATTAATTTAATATTTCTATTAATCATTTGTCTACCTTTAGATTTACTACCTTCAACAGACCATTCAGTATGACAAATTATTGCTTTTTTATTTTTTACTAAAGCTTTCTGTTTTTCAAAATTTTTAGTTATAGCATTCTTATATGCAGATGAATCATCAAAATTAAAGTGAGGTTTATATAAGCCTACTATCATCATTTCTACATCTTCTTCTAATAGTTCTTTTCTTTTTATTAATTCATCATATATGGCTTTATTGCTTTTATAGTTTGTTTTTAAATCTGTAATTTGCTCATTTATACTTTCTAATTCTTTAACGATTTCATTGTGCCTATCATTATCTTCTCGCAATCTATTTTCTATTTCATCATCAATATTTATAATAGAAGAATACTTCATTTTTAAGTTTTTTGTTGATTGATAAAATTTTATTGCAAATATTATTGATATTATTAAAAAGAGAATAGTGGTAAAGAAGGCAAATGTAAAAATATTATTACTAAAAATCTCTTTATTTTCATTAAAACTGCTACTGAAAGATAAATATATTAAATATAAAAATAAACAAGTAATTCCTTTATATAATCCATAATTTTTTAAGTTAGTGACTTTTTCAATTTTTTTACTCAATGGAGGGGTTATTAATATTGCAAATATTAGAAGAAATATAAAGTATATTTTACCTTCTATAGCATCAGATAAAAGGATAATAAAAGAACTAATTGAAAATAGCCAAGCAAAAATATTAAAAAAAGCTTTTCTACAACCATCTAAATCATTATTATCTTTTTTAGGGGGTAATTTATCATTATTATTTGAATTACTTGTCATATTAATCATACTTAACTCCTTTTTCTATACAGTATCATAAATATATTTAATTAAATATTAATTTTTATTTATTTTCTTTTAAAATATTTTAAATAATTTTATAATTAAAATTATAAAGCATTTTATTTTATGGAGGTTAGATGTACAAATATTTAAATATTCAAAGATTATTTAAAGAAACAATAAGATATGAATACATGTCAGAAACAGAAAAAAATAAAATTAAATATTATAATGAAAAACTTTTGAAGCAAATTAGGGATTTAATAAATAAAAAAAAGTTTGATAAAGCATTAACTATTTTTATAAGTAAAGGTAGAGATATCCCTCGAGGAGAATATTTATATGAACTTCTACAAGAAATTGACGAATCACAAATAAAATCAAATGAAAAAAAATTGATATTATCTGCTCAAAAAATAACAAATAAATTTATCAGTAAAGACTATAAATATGTTATTGATAATACAGAAAACCTCTTTGACAAATATAAATCTCTTTTAAAATTTCATCAACATGATATGAGTGCGAGACTTTTAAATTTTTATATTGATTCATATAAAGCAACTAAACAATTTGAAGTTGCCAAAATTAAAATTGATGAATTTTTACAAAAAGATATATCTTTTTTAGCTAAAGGTACTTTATTAATGGCAAAATATGAGCTTGAAGAGGACTATAGATTACTTGAACAAGCATATGATATGTTTATTCAAGGAAGATTTCTTTCTAATGCAATATTTGCATTAACTTTATATGCTAATAGAATTTCCTTAATAAACCAACATAAATTAAATAAAATTGAAAAACAATTAGAAACTTTTTTTTATAAAAATAATGATATAAGTGATCTATATATATTAGCAGTTCATTATTATGGACTGATTATAAAATATAAAGATATGACTGAATATGAAATTGCATTAAATTATTCAACAAAAATATTAGAAATAATTTGGGAATATATACATCTTGATATATTTAAAGATATTTTATATAGAACATTAGGTGCATTAGGTGAGCTATGCCAATATTTAAATATTGATACAATTAAATTTGGAAAAAATAAAGAACGAAGCATCAAACTATGTACCAAAGATTGTTTTACAAATTCTAATGATATCAAAAATATACAGCCACCAAATAATTATGGTTTTTGGGAAATACAAAATGAAATTTGTGGAAATAAAAATTTTAAAAAATTTGACGAATTACAAGAAAAATATAAAGAAGACACATATTTCTTATCATTGCTATATTTAAGATTCGCAGAAAATAATCTATCTTTAGATTATACAAGTAGAATTGGATATTTAGATAAATCATTAGATTTAATAAAGGAATTCCCATATTTCGAACAAGAAAAAGCACATATTTATAAAGTATATTCTAATATTTTTCTTGAAAATAAAGATTTTAAAAGATATTTTAAATACTCACAAAAGTATTTGAATATAATCTCATATGATATTTTATTTAATGAAAAATATATTGAAAATCTTGTAATGAAAAATAAATGGGATTTACTAGAAAGATTTGTTTATTTGAACAATGAAAGAGTTATAGAAACTACTGAGAATCAATTTTTATTAGCAAAAGCATTATATAATCAAAATAAAGATTTAGATAAAGCTTTAACATTATTAACATGTATTGAAAATCAAATAAATGAAAAATATAGAACTGAATTACATATAATGAAATCAGATCTAATTAATAGAAAATGTCAAGTAAATTTTGATTTAACAACAAATCAAATAAAAGAAATTGTAACACAACGCATTGTAGAAGATGCAATAGATGAATTTATTAAATATATTGAAGCGAATTTTAGAAAAGATTATTTTCAATATGATAAATACAAAAAAGATTATAATTGGATATCAAAACCAGAAGAAAAATGTAAAAAAGATTTGAAATTCTTTTTAGATATTAAATTTAAAGAGGAAATAATTTCTATTGAAGAAATTTCAACTGGAGCAGGATATATCGATTTATATTTATTTTTTAAAAGTGGATTAGAAATAATTATAGAATTAAAAATATGTGGAATCAATTATTCAGCACCGTACGCTGAAAAAGGGATTAACCAATTAAAACATTATTTACACAATAAACAATCTAAATTAGGCTATCTAATTGTTTTTGATGCAAGAAAAAAAGATTTTGCAAAAAAAATCACATCAGTGTTAAAATCTCAAAATTATTTAATTCAAACAAAGTTTGTAGATATGAGAATGAATACACAAACAACGTAATTCATTATTTATGATAATTATTAATAGTATTTTATTTTTTAGAACTTTTTATACATATCAATTATTGAGTCATTTATGTCTATAAAAATCACTTTTTCAAAGCAATCGTAGTGGTTTATAAATTCAGTTACTGCATCGTATGCTATTTGGCAAGCTCTATCTATTGGAAACCTATAAACTCCACAAGATATTGCAGGAAAAGCTATTGTCTTAATATTATTTTCTTTTGCAAGATTTAGCGCTGTAATATAACAAGATTTTAAAAGCTCCGGTTCGTTTTTATCTCCACCATACCATACAGGTCCTACTGTATGAATTACATATTTTGCAGGCAAATTATAACCTTTTGTAATTTTAGATTGACCTGTTTCACAACCATTCAAAGTTCTGCACTCTGCCACTAATTCTTTTCCTGCAGCACGATGAATCGCTCCATCTACTCCCCCACCACCTAGCAAGGTTCTATTTGCTGCATTTACTATGGCATCTACTTTTAACTTTGTTATATCACCCTTTAAAATTTCAATTTCTGTCATAATTCACCTCTAATTAATTCTATCATTTATGTACCAATTTGATACAAATTAATAATATATTTTATTAATTATTATATTAATATAGCTATTTGTTGAATGTATCTTGTCCTTTAATATGCTCTAATGATATAGACCAGAAAGGAGAATGTTATGTTCTACAATGTTTTAAAAGCTAAAGATTTAGTTTCACTTAAAGAAGAAAAAATGGATAGAGAAGTCTTAATGGAAAACGGTGATAGTTCACTTACCATTATGGCTCTAAAAAAAGATGAAATTATCGATACTCATACATCAATAGCTGATGCTGCTGTTTATGTTCTTGATGGTGAAATTGAATTACATTTTGATGCTGAAAAATTTAAGTTAGATAAAGGTGAAATACTTGTGTTTAAAAAAGACAAAGAACACAAAGTATTAGCACTAAAAGATAGTAAATTCTTATTAATCAGAATTTAAAAACTTTTAAACGGGTGAAAATATCACCCGTTTATTTTATAATCTTGTTATGTTTTCAAAAGAAGAAATTATAAAAATCCTATCATCTAACGATGATTCTATATTAAAAACAGCTGATGAAATTAGGAAACAATATGTTGGAGATTCGATACATCTAAGAGGACTAATTGAATTTTCTAATTATTGCAACAGAACCTGTTACTATTGTGGTTTGAGATATGAAAACAAAAATAATCAAAGATACAGGCTCTCTCCGGATGAAATTATAGAATCAGCAAAACTTGGAAAAAAATTAGGACTAAAAACAATTGTTCTTCAATCTGGAGAAGACCACTATTATTCTACAGATATATTATGCAAAATTATTGAAGAAATAAAAAAACTTGATGTTGCAATTACTTTAAGTATTGGCGAAAAAACTTATAACGAATATAAAGCTTATAAAGATGCAGGAGCAGATAGGTATTTATTAAGGATAGAAACAACAGATAAAGAATTGTATAAAAAATTACATCCAAATATGTCTATCGATAACCGATTAGAATGCTTACACAACCTTAAAAGCTTAGGCTATGAAACAGGAACAGGCTGTCTTGTAGGACTCCCAGAACAAACAATTGAATCTCTTGCGGATGATATTTTATTTTTTAAAGAAATTGATGCTGATATGATTGGAATAGGGCCTTTTATTCCGCATCCAAATACCCCACTGGGGAATTCTAATATTAACCTTAATAAAAATTTTGATTTATCAATAAAAGTTATGGCTCTCACAAGAATACTTCTAAAAGATATAAATATTCCTGCAACAACTGCAATGGAGACATTAAACCCTAATGGACAAATTATTGCTCTACAATCAGGAGCTAATGTTATTATGCCAAACATTACAAACGACGAATGTAAAGATAAATACAATATTTACCCACACAAAAAGAACCAAATCATATCTGATACAATTAATAAAATACACTCTATAAATAGAACTGTTTCTAATGAAAAAGGGTTCAGAAATAAAACTTCATAATAATAGCAAAATTTAACATATTCGCTTTTTCTATAAATATCTGAGGTTTTATTCATGAATATTTTAACATCATATACCCCATATTTAGCTCAAAGATACCGTAAAGTCGCTGCAGAACAAATGAATAAGCTTACGGTTCAAACTTCAGACAATAAAAAAACAATTAAAACCTCAAAACTTACAACTAGAGTAATTAAGCTATTAAAAAAGCTCAAAAAACAAGATAATACGATTAAACTTGTTCCAGAGAAACAAAACCAATCACTTATTAAATACTTAGGATTTAATTTCCATATTAAAGAAGGTGAAACAATATCTGTTAATGATAATTTATTCATAAATTACAATGGGAAACTAACACCTCTGAATATATCAAAGGAATTATTGAATAAATTATTTCCGACCCAAAACCAATACTCAAAACAATCAAAAAGGATTGGAAATTGTTGGCTAATATCAACAATTAATGGACTTATGCAAAAGCCTAAAGGTAAAAAACACATATATAATTTATTCACCCAATACAATAACAATGTACTTTTAGAATTTGAAAAAAATAAAGTTTTATTCTCGACACCTACAAACATTAAAGTTGGAGAAAAAGGTTGTGCAGAAGGGAATAAAGGAGTGAAACTAATTGAACAAGGATTAGCAGCTTCAAGAAGATCATGTTTCGATTATATTAATATGGATAATTATAATGCCACAATTGATGTAGATGATTATATGAATTCACTAAACGGCGGATTCCAAATTGAAGCGCTCAAAATTATTTCAAAAGACTTAAACCCTAAAGTTATCACCTGCAAACATAATCTATTACAAAAGCATGCAATCAAAAAATATGCAAATAACGATGATTATTTTGTTGGATTAACAACAATGCCAAATTTTGAAAACCCAAGAAAATTCTATGGAGATAAACTAATGCCCGCTCATAGTTTCAGCATAAAAAGTTACAACAAAAAAGAAAAAACGGTCTCAATTATCGATCCACTTAAACCAGAAGAAGAAATTAAAATGGATATTAATGAATTAAAAACTTATCCATTTGCTCTTACATATTGTAAACTATAAAAAAAACCGAGAGTAAACTCTCGGTCACATTTCCCATATAAAAAGTATCAAAATTGTATCGTAATTAATAATAGTATTTTTCGGATTGTATCATTTATTATTTTTATAATAGATTTAATGCAATTGAAGGTGCTTGGTTTGCAGTCGCCAACAATGATGCAGATGCTTGTTGTAAGATTTGAGCTTGAATGAATGCAGATGATTCTTCAGCAACATCAGCATCTCTGATTGTTGATAATGAAGATGTTGTATTTTCAAAACGTACAGTCAATGCATCACTTGCAGACTCTAGTCTATTTTGATAAGCACCAATTCTTGTTTGACGAGTTGTAACTGTATTAATTGCTTCATCTAATTGATCTAAAGCAGTGTTATAATCTGTTCCACCTACTGTGAAATAATCTGCAAATGTTTGATTGTTAACTCCAATTAGAACACTTGCAACACTATTTTCAAATAAATCAGCATCTAGCTTGATAGAACTGTTTGCAGAAGAATCAATACCACACTGAATATTTATCTCACCAGAAGAACCATCCATTAAATTGATTCCATTAAATTCACAACTATTTGCAACCCTATCAATTTCTGCTAATCTTGCTTCTACTTCTGATTTAATTGCTTCAATTGAATCTTCACCATAAGTTCCGTTTGCAGCTTGTTCGGTTAGATCTCGAATACGTTGTAAGTGAGTTGTAATTAAATCATAGTTGCTTTCTGCTGTACTTAGTAAACTTGAACCGATAGAACAGTTATCTTGTGCTACTGATAAAGAACTCAATTGAACATTCATATTTTGAGCAACAAAGTAACCCGCAGCATCATCTTTTGCAGCATTAATCTTATAACCTGTTGTCATTCTTTCCATAGCTTGGTTTAAGCTATTTGTTGCTGAGTTCATGTTTTTTTGAACCAATAAGGATGCCATGTTTGTGTTAATAGTCAGTGCCATAAATTGATACTCCTTTCAATTTTTACGCACGGGTACAACATATCTGATACATGCACAATCTAACAGATGTCATATGCACATGAATCACCTAGCTGCTTAGTTAACGATTGTTTATTTAACCAATAAATCAACCATTCGTATTTAATACATAGTGTTTACTTTTTCCGGTAAATAATCCTTTTCTACCATGAAAAAATGACAACTATTTTAATTGTGGGTAATGTACCTTTCCGTGTCCCCGAGTAATGTATATCCGTATACTTGTATTATTACACATGTTTTAAAAATGTAAACCCTTTTTACATATTTAATGTTACAAAAGTATATATTTATGACAGAACTAAGATATAGTAGCGATTTCAGAGTTATTTATAAAATTAATATATAAATTTAAATGTAAAATTTTGTAAATAATAGAACAAAAATACTAAAGATTTTAATAAAAAAGCCGATATAAAAACTACAGTCAAAAGAAAGGATAGTATATGTTAAAAAAGATTGAAACACCTACTTGTAATACCTTCAGTGGCGTAGAATATATACTCAGAGGCGCAAAGAAAAGACGTGCTTCTGCTATAGCAAATGCCAGACGTATGAATGCCGAAGTCGGAGTTCAAACAAAACTGGTAGCGGTTAAGTAATCATGGTCTAACGATTTAGTAAGATAGTTGAGAGTAATTTTAAGCGAACCAAGGTTCGCTTTTATTTTGCAAAAAAAATAATTTATGATAAGATGTATATAGCTTAGAGGAAAGACCTTGGAAAAGTGGCCGAGTAGGCTTAAGGCGGCACCCTGCTAAGGTGTTGTGTGGAGTAATCTGCACCGTGGGTTCGAATCCCACCTTTTCCGAATTTTAAAGACCCTTCGGGGTCTTTTTTTGTGGGATGAGAACCACAAAGCGGTAGCTTTGTCTAGGTTCGAGCGCGAGTGAGCTGAGGGCGAAGGTCTTTTCTTTGGAGCAAGTACCACTTGCAAAAAGAAAAACCGTAGACCCGTTAAACGCGAACGAGCAAGACAAGCCCACCTTTTCCGAATTTATTAAAACCACCTTTGATTAGGTGGTTTTATTTTTGTATTCGGGGTAGGTTCTCACCCAGTGGGTTCGATTCCCTCCTTCCTAAAATTG
Source organism: Candidatus Gastranaerophilales bacterium (assembly GCA_944324055.1). Taxonomy (GTDB): domain Bacteria; phylum Cyanobacteriota; class Vampirovibrionia; order Gastranaerophilales; family Gastranaerophilaceae; genus UMGS1585. Next base: position 9,452 of record CALUUV010000004.1, read on the forward strand.
ATACTTAATCAATTTTAGGCGGAGTCCTTCACCTTTTCCGAATTTTAAAGACCCTTCGGGGTCTTTTTTTGTGGGATGAGAACCACAAAGCGGTAGCTTTGTCTAGGTTCGAGCGCGAGTGAGCTGAGGGCAAAGGTCTTTTCTTTGGAGCAAGTACCACTTGCGAAAAGAAAAACCGTAGACCCGTTAAACGCGAACGAGCAAGAGAATCCCACCTTTTCCGAATTTATTAAAACCACCTTTAATTAGGTGGTTTTATTTTTGTATTCGGAGCGGATTCTTACCCAGGGGGTTCGATTCCCGCCTTCCTAAAATTGATACTTAATTAATTTTAATTAAATAGTTTTATTTTTAATTAATAAATGATAAAATTTATCTACAAATTTTATTTTCATAAAGAGAGGTTCTTGAATGAATATTATAACTTTAGACTTTATTAAAAACATATTAAAAAAACCAACTTTTATTTTTAGTTTAATTACAATATTATTAAGTTTAATCATATTATTTGGTTGTCATTTCCAATACCCAGACTTTTATTCTAATAGAGAACTTGCAGACCAAATAGCTCAAACTGTTTCACCACAAGATGTAGAACAAGCAGTAAAACATTTATTAAACCCTAGATATAATATATTTAATATTATTTTCCAAATATGGGGTTGGTGTGTAACATTATTAATATTCTCAGCAACTTTTAGAATTGATAAGTTTAGCAAATTCAGACAACTACCAATTCTAAATAAAAAACTTTTCATTTACCTTTGGATTAATTTATCATATTTAATATGGGGTTTTGCCTATATTTCAGGATATATGATTAATCTTGAGAAATATGTATATAATGGAGCTGCCGATACTTTCGCTATCCCTTTATTTGGTATTATTAGCGCACTAATATTTATAGGTGTAATTTATTATCTAATAACAAATCTTCTTGCTTTTATCACCTATAATACAAAAATTAAAAGAATCTTTTATAATTTTTTATGGTTCTTTTTATTTATATTTTGGTTAATTCTTACTATTGATACATTCACCTGGCAGTTCAGCTACTACCATTTGATATTAGATTTATATTATTTTATTACATTAATTTTAATAATATATGCTATGGGATTTAACAAAAATTTAGAAATTAAATAATTATTGTATCTTATTCAAAATTAAATTAAGATAACTTTATTTTTTGAGATATAAAATTAATAACTTTTGAAAATAATGATGTTTTCTTTTGAACTGGCTCTTCTTTGGGTCTTGTTATTTTTAAATTATAATCCTTTTTTAAAGAGTCAATTATCTCAGTTGGAAATTCTTGTACTGTTAAAAATGAAAAAGCATAAGCCTTTTCAGCTTTTTCTTTATTTTCATTAAGAAGTAATTTAGGATACAACGCTGTTAAATGTTTTTTCTCTGTACCTGATAAATTTAATTTATATTGAGGTAATAACATTAATTTATCACCTTCTTCAAGTTGTTCTGAAATATATTTCCCTGACTGATATTTTACAAATGCTTGATTTGGATAATCAGCAAAGCCAGACCAAGTATCTAATATTATTGCATCGTTGTTAGGTTTTATTAAATGCTCTGCTTCTACATTATCTATTCCATTCCAATATTTATAATTCTTTGGAAGTTTTACATTTACACCTGCAACAACATGATCTAAATCTTTTATTATATTAGTTTTAGGGTTATATGCATATAAATAAAGAGTACTTGCATCTTTATAATCATTTAGCTCTAAAGCAGCACAAGTTGCAGATGCTTGTTCATAACAATTCCCTACTCTTGTTTTTTTTAGTCCAGGTAACATTTTAAATACATTAACACTTGGCTCATTAGATATTGAGTAATAATTACGTAATTCACTTATCTGAGAAGAAACATAACTTATAAAATTAAAACAATCAGGTTTTCGTTCTGCATTATTAAATGTTTCTAAGGCAGTATTTGAATACACCGGAAATTCTTGATGAACTCTGCGACAAATTTCATCAGCTTTCCTTATTGAAATATTTCTTGATCTAAAATATGGGGTCGAGTGAGATTGATTTATTGTATTCATACAATTATTTGAAAACCTATAATAAAATATTTTGCTAGTTTATATAGTTCTTTTTATTAGACAAAATATTAATGTTTTTTTCTAAATACATAATAAAAATAATACAAGGAGGGAAAATTATGTTTAATTTCTTAAAATATTTTTCATTTGTACTAGTAATTATAGGTGCTTTAAATTGGGGGCTTATTGGGTTCTTCAATTTTGATTTAGTTGCTGCTATTTTTGGCGAAATGACAATGATGTCTAGAATAGTCTATTCGTTAGTCGGTATAAGTGCTATCGTATCAGCTATTACTACTTACATGTGCCATGCTGATTGTTATTAATCTTATTTAAAGAGCTTTCATTTTTTGAAAGCTCTTTATTAATAATCTAATATGCCGAACTAGGCAATTTATTTTTTTATTGAAGAATTTAATATAAAAATGTTATGAGAAAATATTTTTTATTAGGATTTATTTTAATTGCGATAGGTTTATGTTGGGTTATTTATAAAGAAATAACTTACACTAAAATTTATGTAAAATTTGCAGATTTAAGACCTTTTAATAATAGAATACCTGTATATTATAAAGGTATTGTCATAGGTGAAGCGAGAGGTAAAAAGCATAGTGATGATTATAAATATACAATCGTAAAACTTGTTTTGTATCCTAAAAATTTAATGCTTCCATCTAATACTGAAGTCTTATTGAAGAAAAAAATTCAAGGGGTAAAAATATCTGATTTTATTGAGTTAGTTTATCCTAAAAATCCAACTAATAAAATGATTTGTAATGGTTGTATAATCAATGGTTCTACAACTGTTGATATAGATGAGTTTATGAAAAATAATAAGCTTACAGAATTAGAAGAAATTAAAGAGAATTTACTCGCAACGACTCAAAATTTAAATCAAGCTACTAAAAATGTTAATACTCTATTGATTAATGTAAATACAATGTTAAAGCAAAATCAGACTAATATTGAAAATACGACCAGCAATATTTCTAATTTAACAACTAAAATAAATGATTCCCTAAATCAAACAAATCTTGATAGCACAGTTTCAAATATCGAAAAAATTACAGATAATTTAAATAAAACGACAGAAAATATAAACACAATGATTCCAGAATTTGGTTCTACAATAGAAAATACTCAAGATATTACTGCGAATGTAAGTGCAATAACTTGTGGAGTTCGCCAAACACTAAGAAAACCTTTTGGCGGAATGAGAGTTTTATTCGGGAAATCAATTAATGAACCAAGATGCAAAGCTTGTGGACAATAATAAATTATTGTATTATTAAATAAAAATTTAATTCTGGAAGTAAAATAAATGAATAAATGCACTTTTACACTAAATAATGGTTATGAAATACCTAAATTTGGATTTGGTACATATCTTGCTGAGGATAAAACACTAATTGAATCAGTAAAAATAGCTATCAATTCTGGATACAGATTAATTGATACTGCGGCTTTTTATAATAATGAGTCCGCCTTAGGATTTGCAATTAAAGATTCTGAAATAAATAGAAATGAATTATTTATTACAAGCAAAGTATGGAATACTGATAGAGGTTATAAGCAAACCAAACTTGCTTTTGAAAAAAGCTTAAACAATCTCAAGCTTGATTACCTTGATTTATATTTAATACATTGGCCAGCAAATAAAAAACAATTTAGTAATGCCAAAGAAATCAACGCACAAACTTGGAAAGCTATGGAAGAGCTATACCTTGAAGGGAAAATCAAAGCTATTGGTTTAAGTAACTTTTTACCTCATCATATTGAAGAATTAAAAGAAACAGCGCAAATAATGCCTATGGTTAACCAAATCGAATTTCATCCAGGATTTGCTCAAGTTGAACTAGTCAAATATTGTCAAAAAAATAATATTATTGTTGAAGCTTGGTCTCCATTAGGAAGAAGCGATTCTCTAAACAATAAGGCCATAAAATCATTATCTAGAAAATATGACAAAACACCTGCTCAAATAATATTAAGATGGATTGTACAGCAAAATATCATACCATTACCTAAATCAACAACACCATCAAGAATAATTGAAAACATTAATATTTTTGATTTTGAACTAGATAATGATGATATTGAACTAATAAATAACATCAAAGAATCAAATGCAGAATGTGCAAACCCAGACGAAGTAGATTTTTAAAGAGGAGATTTTTAATGAGTTGGTTTTATTTATTCTTAGCTGCAATATTTGAAGTAGGTTGGCCTTTAGGTTTTAAAATGGCAGATGTTACTGGACAAAAATATCTTTGGATTATATTTGCAATTATTGCAATGACTCTTAGCGGATACTTCCTATTTATCGCACAAAAAGAAATTCCTATAGGAACAGCTTATGCCGTTTGGACTGGAATTGGAGCATCATGTACATTCCTCATTGGGGTTATATTTTTTAATGATGTACTTAATTTAATGAGACTACTTGGAGTAATTTTAATTATTGGTGGAGTTATTTTATTAAAGGTTGGGCACTAATGAATATTAAAGAAAGATTATTAAAAGAAGTTGATAAAACATACAAAGATTTTAATCAAAAACTGATACCTAATATAAATAATATTTTAGGTATTAGAGTTCCAGTTTTACGAAAAATATCAAAAGAAATTTATAAAAATAATTGGCAAGATTTTCTAAAACAAAAACCACAATATTTTGAAGAAGCAATGTTACAAGGGATGGTAATAGGGCTTATTAAAGATGAACCTAATGCAATTTTAGAATATATTGAAACTTTTATCCCTAAAATTAATAACTGGGCTGTTTGTGATTGTTTCTGTTCCGGCCTTAAGTTCACGAAGAATAATAAAGAACTAGTATGGAATTTTTTGCATAAATATCTTAATTCTAGTAAAGAATATGAAATTAGGTTTGTTCTTGTAATGCTACTTAATTATTACATTGAAGAAAAATACCTAAATAAAATTTTTAAAATAATTGAAAACTATCAATATAATGATTATTATGCGCATATGGGAGCAGCTTGGTTAATATCAATTTGCTATATAAAATATCCAGAAGAAACAACTAAATACCTTTTAAATTCTAATATTGATACAAAAACATATAATAAATCTATTCAAAAAATTATTGAATCTAATAAAATTGATAAAAAAACAAAAAATAAATTAAAAACTTTTAAAAAGTAAGCAAAAAATCTATTTAGATGTTTTCATTCTAATATGAAAGCTATAAAAAATAATTTGCCAATATTAGATACAACAAACAGGATTTTTCAAAATTTTTATTATAAAAAGCCAGTAACATTAAAAAGAGCTTTATATGATATTTTTGAAACATCATCTATGAATGATGGAATAATGAGTGAAAAAGAACAAATTAAACAATTTATAACAGACTTAAAAGATGAAAAAATTGGGCAAAAAAAAATTAGTAAAATAATCGGAGCAGGGAGCTCATCTATAGCTTTTGAAACCCCTATGGGAGATGTTTTAAAAATATCTCATCAAAACCCTTTTGTTGAAAATAGACCAATACAAGATTTTGATGCGGAAATATTCAAAAAAGGCAAACATAAAAATAGCTATTATTTATTAGAAGAAAAACTTGATAAGGTTAATTTTATAGAAGACGATAACCCTGCAATACAAGTTGTAGAAAAAATCAAAGAAAAAGGTTTTAAAGTTCATGATTTATGGGATATGCAAACTTGGCAAGTTGGGAGAAGTAAAAATGGGCAACTCAAGTTATTAGATCATGAATGTGCCCAATTTAAATCAAAGTTTCATAAAATTAAAACATTTATAAATCAATTTTTACACAGGAATTAAATCCTTTTGATTCTTAATATTTCTCTCAATATGTTTATATAATTCTATTCCGCCTGCTAAGCTATAAACATTTTTATATCCTTTTTGGAACAAAATTCTTGATGATACATAGCTTTGGAATCCTGTATTACAGAATAATAAGACTTTTCTATCTTTTGGAATTTCATCTAATCTATCACGTAATTGAGAATTAGGAATATTTATAGCACCATCAATACTATCTGAGAATGTTCCAATTTCTCTTATATCAATTAATAAAGAGTCTTTTATATCTTCATAGAATCCAGGTTTTACATATCCATTGATAATATTTTCAGCATGCATTCCTAACATATTTACAGGATCCTTAGCTGATGAATATGGTGGAGCATAGCATAATTCACTATCTAACATATCATATATTGAACCATTATTTCTCATTATAGTTGCAATTACATCTATTCTCTTTTCTACACCTTCATAACCGCAAGCTTGGGCTCCTAAAATTTCTCCTTTTTTAGTAAATAATAATTTATAAACTGTTGGTGTAGCATTTGGATAATAGCTCGCATGAGATGGTTTTATAATAAATGTTTTAAGGTATTTTTTACCTTGTTTTATCAATTGTTTTTCATTATTACCAACGTTAGCAACTGTTAAATCAAAAACTTTAACAACAGCACTGCCCTGAGTTTTCTTGTATATTGATTTTTTACCTTTAATATTATCAGCAATAATTCTACCTTGTCTATTAGCAGGACCAGCTAGAGGGATTAAGACATCGCGTCCTGAAACAAAATCCACAACTTCAACACTATCTCCTCCTGCATAAATATCTTTATCTGAGGTTTGCATATATTTATTAACTTTTAAGCCGCCTAATTTTCCAATTTCTAAACCACAATTTTTAGAAATTTCGACCTCTGGTCTTACACCTATTGCTAATATTGCAATATCAAATGGAATCATTTTCCCCGAATTTAGAACAATATTATCCCCATCAACTTCTTTTAATCCATCTTCAAGTATTAAATTAATTCCTTTATCACGCATTTCATTTTGAGCTAAAGCTGCAACTTCCTTATCTACTGGAGCCAGAATTTGATTCGATAATTCTATTAATGTTGTATTAAGACCTAGATGAACAAAATTTTCAGCCATCTCAACACCTATAAACCCACCACCGATAACAACTGCATTTTTTGCATCTTTTGATAATACAGATTTTATATCATCACCATTTCTTAAAGTTCTAACAGTAAATATATTAGGATGATTTATTCCTTTAACATTTGGAACAAAAGGATTTGCACCTAGAGCTAATACCAATTTATCATATTGCAATTTGTCTGAATTATTAATTTCAACAGTTTTATGTTTTCTATCTATAGAAGTTACACGTGAAGACAATCTTACTTCTATATTCAATAAATCCTTAAATCTTTGAACAGATGATACAATCATTTGTTGCCTAGAGTTAATTACATCAGAACAATAATATGGTAATCCACAATTAGCAATAGATATTTCATTTGTTGCTTCTAGAATAATAATTTCCATATCATCATCAAGACGTCTTAGTCTTGCTGCAGCACTTGCACCTGTTGCTCCACCACCTACTACTATTGTTCTCATATGCATCTCCTTATTTATGTATCTATTATCATAGAATAGCATACAAAAAATATGCCTTTACATATCCTTTATAATCAATTAATTTTGGGGCAAAAAAAACAGGTAGGATAACCTTCCTGTTAAGATTTTACACTAGCCGAAATATAAATAGCATGTTTATTATAGTAATTTTTTTAAGAAATTACAATACTTTTACATTATTTATATTAGATAAAAAATAAAAATAAAAATGCTGTCAAAAACATAGATGGCAAAAACGGCACTATACTTGGATTTTCATCATCCTTAAACATTAAAATCAAATATTTACATAGAAATAAAAATGCACAAATTAAGTTAAGAAATATTAAGATTCTAAATAACATACCAAAATCTATTACATAAATTTTCACTAAAAACATTAAAATATAAGAAATAATAAACCATATAAATATCAAACCTAATTTATAATTTGAATTATCAATAATTTTTTTTATAAAACTAGGGATAAAAAATATAAATTCAAATAATAATACAGAAATAAACATGTACCATATATATTTATACCCACATAATGCTGATAAAAATGCTATTGCATAAATATCACCTTCACCTATAATTTCTTTATGGAATATTGAATTAAGGAATTTGCGTAATAAATAAATCGATACGATACCAACAAACAAGCCCAAAATAGAATTTAAAATATTGGTATAGTTAAATAAAATAGCTGACAATATCCCAATTATAGAATATTTTACAGATATCATTTTAGCCTTAATATCCATTCCTGCTAAGACTAGAAATAAAGATAAAACGATTAATGAAAACAGGAACTTTATACTTAGACCGAATTTGATAAATAAAACCCCATAAATACACGCAGATAGTATTTCAATTGTGGGATAAATTATATCAATACGATTACAACATTTGTAACATTTACCTTTTAAAATCAAATAAGAGATAACTGGGATATTTTGCCACCACTTCAACTGAGTATTACAAATAGGACATTTTGATGGAGGGAATAAAATACTTTCACCAGAAATTGTTCTTATAATTAAAACATTATAAAAACTTCCCATTATCAGCCCTAAAATAACTATACATACAAATTGATACCAAAAATTAGACAAAATCATAAATTAATCTTCTGCATCTTTTATATATTTATACATTAATGAATATGCTTTTTTTAACTTTCTTGAAACCATCATCTCATTCATATTCATTTTTTCTGCAATATTTTTTTGCTTCATATCTTCATAATAGAATAATTTGATTATAGTTTTTAATTCATCAGGTAGTCTTTCTATAACGTCATCTAATTCTATTTTCATATCATAACGTTCTACAAACTCATTGTAATCACAAGCTGGAGTTAAATCACCAATAGAAGCATTATTTTCTGAATCATTTACAACTTCATCAAGAGATACAACTTTTCTACGTCTATCTACATCAATAGCTGTTTGAACTTTTTGAACAGGGACTTCCAAAGCTTGAGCAAGTTTTTCATCTGTTAATTTTTCTAATTCTCTATCAGATAGAGTCTTTGAAAAATTTTTAATACGAATTGCTAATTCCAAAACTTCTCTTGGAACTTTTATCATTGCAACTTTATCTCTCATATAGTGTTGCATTTCACCAACAATTAAATAACCGGCATAAATTCTAAATTTAGAATTTTTATCAGGATTATACTTTTCTATCGCTTTTACAAGACCAATAGAACCTGCTTGTACTAAATCTTCAACAGGGTCTTCTGCACGTCGAGCAATTGAACGGGCAATTCTTTTAATTATAGGCATCATTGCAACAACAATTAGATTTTCAAGACGTTTTTTCTGCACTCTCTTTGTTGTTTGTTGATAAGCATCTAACCATTCTTGTATTTTTATATATATTGAATCTTCTACTTGAGTGTTCATATTTTTATATTATCACATAATTTGTGATAATATAAGTATATGGATTTCACTGAAAAAACACTTACATCTAAATATGTTTATAATGGCAAAGTTATTGATGTTAGAAAAGATGATATAGAAGTTTCTAACGGTCACAAATCTGTAAGAGAAGTTGTTGAACACTCTGGAGGGGTTACAATACTTGCGTTAAAAGATAATGGAAATATTTTATTTGTAAGACAATTTAGGTACCCAATTAAATCAGTTTCGTTAGAATTACCAGCTGGGAAATTAGAAAAAGGTGAAGATCCAGATGAAGCAGCTAAAAGAGAGCTTGAAGAAGAAACTGGTTATATTTCTACTAATTGGACTAAATTAGGATATATTTATACTTCAGTCGGTTTCTGTGACGAAAAGTTATATTTATATTTTACAAAAGACTTAAAATATAAAAAAGAAAATCCAGATGAAGACGAAATTATTGAATGTGAAGAATATTCAATTCCTAAAGTGTTTGAAATGATTGATAATGGAACAATCAATGATGCAAAAACAATTTGTGCAATTCTAAGAGCTAGGAAATACCTTAATTATGATTAAACTTGTTGCAACAGATATTGATGGGACTATTTTAAAAGATAATGGTGAATACTCTGAAGGAGTAAAAAATTGTATTGCTGATATGCAAAAAAAAGGGATTAAAGTAGTTATTGTCACAGGAAGAATGTATGCAGGCGCAAAACAAGTTGCAGAAAAACTTAATCTCAAAGATGCAATCGTTTCATATCAAGGAGGACTAATAAAAGAAAATTGTCTCACAAATAAAACTCTATATGAAACTTGTATCCCTAAAGAAGATGCTAAACTTGTTCTTGATTGGGCAAAACAAAATAATATTCACATAAATCTATACATAAATGATATTCTTTATGTTGAAAACGATAATGAAACAATTCAAAAATATGCTAAAAGACAAAATCTTGAATATAAAGTATGTAATTTCAACGATTTAGAATTAGATAATATTAACAAGATTCTTGCAATAAACTATAACGATGCAGATATTGTTACTTCTTGGGTAAAAGAATGTCAACAAAAATTCCCTCATTTGTATATAATTAAATCTACACCATATTTTTGTGAATTTTCCACAAAAAAAGCAACAAAAGCTTGTGCTGTAAAATTCTTAAAAGGCTACTATAACATTAATGATAATGAAGTTCTTGCCATTGGAGATCAAGATAACGACATTGAGCTTTTAAAAGCTGGTGGAATAAGTATTGCAATGGGAAATGGGACAGAAGAGCTAAAAAAATATGCAGATTTTATTACTGATACAGTCGAAAATGACGGATTTGTAAAAGCTATGGAGAAATTTGTCTTATGTTCAAAATAGGTCTAGGATACGATATTCATAAACTTGTTGAAAATAGAGATTTAATAATTGGCGGAGTTAAAATTACACACGAAAAAGGTCTTCTTGGGCACTCTGATGCTGATGTACTAGTTCACGCTATTATTGATGCTCTTTTAGGAGCTGCAGGATTGGCTGATATTGGAACTTTATTTCCAGACACAGATCCTAAATATAAAGATGCTGATAGCATTATCTTACTAAAACATGTATTTGAACTTGTAAAGCAAAAAGGATATAAAATAAATAATATTGATAGTAATATTATTGCTCAAGCACCTAAAATGATGCCATATATCCCTAAAATGAAAGATGTTTTAGTAAAAGTCTTAGATTTAGATATAGAAAATATTTCAATAAAAGCAAAAACAAAAGAAAAACTGGATGCAGTTGGAGAAAAGCTTGCAATAGAAGCAAACGCAGCTGTACTTTTAGAAAAATAAGGAGAAACAATATGAAGTTTTTACATACAATGATAAGAGTTAAAAATATTGATGAATCTTTAAAATTTTATACTGAAGTTTTAAATATGAAGTTAGATAAAAAGAAAAGACTTGATGATTGTTGGTTATACTTTTTAACAGACGAAGAAAATGTAGCCCAAATTGAACTTACTTATAATGATGAAACTCCAGAACAAGGTTATGAAAATGGAAATTGTTTTGGTCATTTCGCATTTTCTGTTAAATCATTAGAGGAATTTACTAAAAAAATTGCAGATTTAGGATATGAATATCTCTATGAACCTTTTGATTTAAACGGAAAAGGAACTAAAATAGCATTCATTAAAGACCCTGATGGCAATGAAATTGAGCTTATTGAAAAAGTAGTTTGGTAAGCAAAAAAAAAGTCACTCAATGTGACTTAAATATTTGTTATAGGGAAAAATTATATTATAGGGAAATTTTTGTTAAAGCATTCTTATTATGAAAAACATTTGAATGCTTTTTCTATGTTGTCATTTCTTACTTGTTTTAATGAGTCCATTTCTGTTTTGATAGCATTTCTTTCTGTTTCAGTTTGAGAAAGTAATGTATCATATTGTGCATCTTTTCTATTTATACGAGTAGTTTCAGCTTCATATACAGCTTCTGCTTTTTTCAATTCTTTATCATCTTGAACTTCTTGTAACATTAAATCATTTGAAACAGTTACTTCAGTCCATTCACCTTCGCCGTCATCACCGCCTTCAGAATCCCATTTATGTAACAATACATCACCGTTTGCTAACATATTTGTTAACCATTCTGAGCTATCAGCATAAGCAGCATTCATACCAACAACGCCTTTACTTTCAGCTAAAACGACGAACAAATCAGTATAATAAGCTTTTGCATTCTCATCAATATTTGTACCAGTTCCAACCATTGCAGTTACGAAACCTCCTTGGTTATTTTTGTTATTATTAAAAGCTGTTTCAACAGCAGGATCAACAATAAACTTACCAGAATCAGGACCATTAACGATTTCTAGAGCATATAAACCTTGAATACCAGCGTTATAACCTTTAAACATATTGTTAAATGTAGCATCTCTATAATCTATTGAACCATCTGTTTCAATATATTTATACTGAATTTTTTTAGCATCTAATGCTCGCATATATTCGTTATAAACAATATCAGACTCATTAGAAAGTTGGAGCTTCTGAGCTTGAATTCTCTGAGCTTGATACTCTATGCGATGCTGTCTAGATGTTAATTGCAGCAAACGTACTTGTGTCGCAGCTAAACCCATTTTTACTCCTTTTTCTAGTTTCCTTTGATTTAGTTAACGACATTTTATTTATTTTCTTTAGTATTTGTAACACATTTGTTACAATATTAACTTTTGTAACAAATATATAAATTTGCTAGTATATTTTAAGTAAAAATTGTATAATCAGTATATACACAATACAATATAAAAATCCAACTATCACTATCTTTTTAAATCTAGTATGATTATTTAATCATACTTTTTTCTTTTATATAGTGATTATTTTTGTTCACAATAAGACTTAATTGGGCAATTTAAACAATCAGGTTTTTGAGGCTTACAAACATTTTGACCGTGAGTAACCATTAAAGTATTTATATCAAGCCAATATTTGACTGGTAATTTTTCTCGTAAAGCAAACTCTGTTTCTTCGGGAGTTTTTGTATTTACGTAACCTATACGATTAAAAATCCTGTGAACATGAACATCAACACATATCGCAGGTTTATTAAAACCTTTTGCTAAAACTAAATTTGCAGTTTTTCTACCAACACCATTAAATTTAACAAGTTCATCTATTTCATCAGGAACTTTTCCATCAAGTTCTTCCACAATTTGTTTTGATAGCTCAATAATTTGTTTTGCTTTATTTTTATAAAAACCAACAGGATAAATAGCTTTTTCTAAATCTTCTACATTTACACTCATCATTTGTTCTGGAGTTCTTGCTAGTTCTAACATTCTTAGCGTTGCAGGGTAAGTTGTTTTATCATTAGTTCTTAAACTTAATATACAACCAATTAATACAAGATAAGGATCTTTAAATTCTTCCATTAAATTAACAAAATCGCTTCTTGGCTGTTCAGCTTTTTCTAACGCCTTTACGATTTTATCAATATCTATCATCTTTTTAATAATCCTTCTATATCAATAATATTTTTTAATTTTAAAGCAAATATATTATCCCTATCAAATTTTGCAAGTTTTACAGCATCTTTTTCTGTTGTAATTATATTTCCTCTAATATTTGCTAAATCTGATTTTGTATATCTATGATGATCATCAAATGTTATTCTATCTAAAATTTCATAATCAGACTCTAAAAATCTATAAAATTGAGAAGGCTGACCGATTGCACAAAGAGCTGTAACAGCTTCTCCTGCGACAAGATTATCACCATTCTTAATATTATAAACATAATCAGGGAATGTATAACAAACAAAAGATTCGCACTTAAGCTTCTTGCTCATAATTTTGGCAACTTTTTCTGCTCTTGCATTATCTTTTGATTTATTTACAACAACTAATTTATCAATTCTTTTAAATGCATCAGTATCTTCTCTTAAAGGACCTGCAGGGAGCAATTTTTCATTACCAAAACCCATTTCAGAATCCATCAATACTATATTTAAATCTCTATGAATTCTTCTATATTGGAATGCATCATCTAATATAATTTTTTTAACACCTAATTTTTCAATGGCATATTTTGCAGCTTTTACTCTGTCTTTACAAGTCAAAACAGCACACATATTTAGGTTAACTGCTAGCATATATGCTTCATCACCAGCCATATCAGCATTATAAAAAAGATTAACACCATCTGATATTAAGTTAACTTTTTTATTAGAAAGCTTTCCGCCATAACCTCTTGAGATTACCGCAACCTTTTCATTATGATCCACAAAATATTGAGCTAATGCTTGAACTACTGGAGTTTTTCCAACACCACCAGTTGTCAAATTTCCAACAGATATTACATCAGCGTCAACTTTTATCTCTTTTAGAATTCCTTTATCATACATCTTATTACGAACTTTAGTAACTAGACCGTAGAATAAAGAAAAGAACTCTAACAAATCGAGCCAAAAGCCTTCAGCATTTTTATTATAATGTAATTCTGTTATACGGGATTTTAAGTTCAAAATAGTATGCCCTAATTCCAATTGATACCTTGTATATAATAGCAAAAAAAGGACTACTTATCAAGCAGTCCTTTTTTGTATGTAAAATATTTATTATAATTCCATATTATTAGAAATAATATCCATTTCTTGAGCAGATGCATAAGCTGAATTACATCCACAATCGCAATAAATAACTTCACCAGTTGTACCAGAAGATAAATCTGATGCTAAGTATAAACCAGCTTTACCTACATCATCTAGAGAAACATTTCTGCCTAATGGAGCTCTTGCAACAGCAGCTTTTAGCATTTTAGAAAATCCAGAGATACCCATTGATGCTAAAGTTTTTACTGGGCCTGAAGATAAGCAGTTAACTCTGATACCTTTAGGACCTAAATCAACAGCTAAGAATCTCATAGCTGATTCTAGAGCAGCTTTAGCAACACCCATTACATTATAGCTTGGAACAGATTTAATAGAACCAAGATAAGTAAGAGCGAATATTGAAGAACCTTCATTCATAATAGGTTCAGCATATTTTGAAACTGTAACTAATGAATATGCACTAACTCCTAATGCAGTATTCCAAGCATCATAAGATGTATCAACAAATCTACCCATTAATGCTTCTTTTGGTGCAAAAGCAACTGCGTGAACAACAAAGTCTAATTTTCCATAAACTTTTTCACATTCTGCAAATACTGCTTTTACTTCTTCTTCTTTTGTTACATCACAACTCATTATAATTTTTGCATTCATACCTTCTGCAATAGGCTTAACTCTTTTTTCCATAGCTTCGCCAGCATAAGTAAATGCTATTTCTGCTCCTGCTTCATGTAATTGTTTAGCAATAGCATAAGCTATACCGTGAGTATTTGAAACTCCAAATATAACCCCTTTTTTACCTTTCATTAAATCCATATTTAAATCCCTCTCTACAATTTATAATAAACTTATACTATCAAAAATAAAGTTTTTAAGCAAACATTGCAAAGTTTAGTAAAAATTATTTACCTTAGTTATTTATTTGGGAATTCTTCAATCGTTCAATTTCTTCTTTTAAGTCTAAAACTTCATATTTTAATCGGTTCAATTCGCAAGTCACAGGATCTGGAATTCTATTGTGCATTAATGTACCATCAGGTGCTACATATTTTTGATGAACAATTCTTCCTGGAATACCAACAACTGTTGAATGTTCTGGAACATCATTTACAACAACAGAACCAGCACCTATTCTTACATGGTCGCCTATTTTAATATTACCCAAAACCTTTGCACCAGCACCTACAATTACATTATTACCTAAGGTTGGGTGACGCTTACCTGATTCTTTTCCTGTACCACCAAGCGTAACTTGTTGGTATATTAAAACATCATCTCCAATTATTGCAGTTTCACCTATTACCACACCTTCACCGTGGTCAATAAAAAATCTATTTCCAATAGATGCTCCTGGATGAATTTCTATACCTGTAATAATTCTTGTCAAATAAGATATTAATCTTGGAATAAAAGGAACATGCCAGTATCTTAATTTATGAGCTATACGATGAGATATCAAAGCTTGTAAACCTGGGTAGCAAAATAATACTTCAAAAATATTTTTTGCTGCAGGATCATTGTCATAAATTACTTGTATGTCTTCTTTTATTTTTTTTATTGCTCTTAATAACATTTAGTCAAATAACTCCGTTGATAAATATCTTTCTCCAAAATCACAAATAATTGTAACTATTAACTTATCTGGATATTGTTTAGCTAATTCTTTTGCGGCACAGAGATTGGCACCTGAAGAAATACCGCCCAATATTCCTTTTTCTTTTGCTAATAACTTTGCTTCTGTTATCGCATCATCACCTTTTACAGTCAATACCCCATCTAGGTTGCCAGATTTATAAATATCAGTTATAAAATTAGCACCAATGCCTTGTATTTTATGAGGTCCTGCAACTCCATTTGTAATTAAAGGACTTTCAAATGGTTCAACACCATATACTTTAACCTCTGGTTTTAATTTAACAAGTCCTTCTTTAATACCAATTGCAGTACCACCTGTACCGATACCAGCAACTACAATATCCACTTTACCATCAGTATCATTGAATATTTCTTTTGATGTTGTTTCAATATGAGCCTTAGGATTAGACATATTAGAAAATTGCATTGGAATAAAACTCTTTGGATACTGATTAGATAGTTCATTTGCTTTATCCACTGCACCTTGCATTCCTTTTTCTTTAGGAGTCAAAACAAGTTCTGCGCCATAACCTTTGATAAGCTTTTTACGTTCTTCTGACATATTTTCTGGCATTACAATAATTAATTTTAATCCCATTACTGCACAACACATTGCTAACCCAATACCAGTATTTCCACTTGTAGGTTCTATTATAACCGTCTCTTTATCCACCAAATTTGAATTAATAGCATCGTTTAACATATAAAGAGATGCTCTATCTTTAAGTGAATTTGATGGGTTAAAGTATTCTAATTTCAAAAGAATATTATCTGAATATTTAACAAGTGGAGTATTTCCAATTAAATCAAGAATGTTATCGTATATTTTCACTTAGCCTATCCTTTATTATTTATTGTATTAAATTTATAGCATAAATTTGATAAGGATTAAATGTAAAGTAAAAATTTACAAACAAATTAATTTTTCTAGAGTAAAATAAATTTGTTATGGTAAGAAGAGATTTGTTGGAAAAATGTTTAGAAGATAGAATCCTAATCCTTGATGGAGCTATGGGGACTATGCTTCAAAAATATAATCTTACAGAAGAAGATTATAGGGGTAAATTATTTGAAAATCATAAAACAGAGTTAAAAGGTAATAATGAACTTTTATCTATTACTAAACCTGAGGTAATTAAGGAAATTCACGAAAAATTCCTTCAAGCAGGCGCAGATATTATTGAAGCAAATACTTTTTCAGCAAATTCAATCTCTCAAAAAGATTATGATTTATCCAATCTAGTAAAAGAATTAAATGTTCAATCAGTAAAAATTGCTAGAGAAATTGCAGATAAATATTCAACAGAAGAAAAGCCAAGATTTGTTGCAGCATCAATCGGTCCTACAAATAAAACGGCATCGATATCACCAGATGTAATGAATCCAGCTTATAGGGATGTTACTTTTGATGATTTAGTTAACGTATATAAAGAACAAGCTTCTATTCTTGCTGATTGTGATATAGATATTTTCTTAATCGAAACAATCTTTGATACATTAAATGCAAAAGCTGCAATATATGCGATTAAACAAGTACTTTCAGAAAAAAATATTGATATTCCAATTATGATTTCTGTAACATTATCTGATAAATCTGGTAGAACTTTATCTGGCCAAACATTAGAAGCATTTTATTACAGTGTAGAATTTGCAAAACCTTTATCAATAGGCCTAAACTGTTCTCTTGGAATCAATGATATGATTCCTTATATTGAAGAACTTTCAACATATTCAAAATTTAGAATAAGTCTTTATGCAAATGCCGGTTTACCAAATGCATTTGGACAATATGAGCAGACTCCTGAGATGATGGCAAAAGGTTATGAAAAATTAGCAAAAGAGGGGTTATTAAACATTTGTGGTGGTTGTTGCGGTACAACACCTGAACACATCAAAGCAATTGCTGATGCTGTAAAAAATTATGCTCCACATAAAGTTGAACAAAAACAAAATTATCAAAGTTACTCAGGACTAGAACCATTTATTTATAATGGAAACCAAAATTTTGTTATGATTGCAGAAAGAACCAATGTTACAGGTTCAAAGAAATTTGCAACACTAATAAAAGAACATAGACTAGATGAAGCTTTAGATATTGCAAGAAGTCAAATTGAAAATGGTGCAAATATAATTGATATTAATATGGACACTGACTTAGGTGATTCAAAAGCTCAAATGATAGAATTTCTAAATCTTATAGCTTCTGAACCTGATATTGCAAAAGTTCCTATAATGATTGATTCCTCAGATTTTAGAGTGCTAGAAGCAGGTTTAAAATGCACTCAAGGTAAATCTATTGTAAATTCTATTAACTTAAAAGAAGGTGAAGAATATTTTATAAAAGAAGCCACTAAAATAAGAGATTTAGGTGCTGCAATGATTGTAATGGCCTTTGATGAAAAAGGTCAAGCAGATTCTATTGAAAGAAGAATTGAAATTGTTGACAGAGCATACGATATTTTAGTAAATAGACTTAATATTAAGCCAACAGATATAATATTTGATTTAAACGTTTTCCCTATCGCTACAGGAATAGATGCTCATGATAACAATGCAGTAGATTTTATTGAAGCAACCAGAATCATCAAAAAGAAATATCCTGAAGTAATGATTTCTGGAGGTATTAGTAACCTTTCATTCTCATTTAGAGGAATGGGCAAAATAAGAAATGCAATGCACGCAGTATTCTTATACCACGCAATAAATGCAGGTTTAGAAATGGGAATTGTAAACCCAGCAATGCTAGAGATTTATGATAACATTCCAGAACCTTTAAAAACATTAGTAGAAGATGTTGTCTTAAATAAATCAAAAGATGCAACACAAAAATTATTAGAATATGCAGAAACTATAAAATCAGAAAAAACAGAAAAAGAAGCAAAAGTTGAAGATTGGAGAAATGATAAAGTTGAAGAAAGACTCCAAAATGCATTAATCAAAGGTATTAATAAACACTTAGAAGAAGATATTTTAGAAGCTTTAAAAACATATAAACCAATAGATATTATTGAAAAAATACTACTTGAAGGAATGAACAAAGTTGGTGTTTTATTTGGTAATGGAAAAATGTTTCTTCCACAAGTTGTAAAAAGCTCTAGAATAATGAAAGAAGCTGTTGATATTTTACAAGTACATTTCAAGAAAACAGACTCAAATAATATTGGTAAAATTGTTATTGCCACTGTAAAAGGAGATGTTCATGATATTGGAAAAAATATTTTATCATTAATTTTACAATGCAATAATTTTGAAGTAATTGATTTAGGTGTAATGGTAAATTCTTCAGAAATATTAAAAGCTGCAATAACTTATAAACCAGATATTGTAGGATTATCCGGATTAATAACCCCTTCTCTAGATGAAATGATTAATGTTGCACAAACAATGGATAAAGAAGGAGTAAAACTTCCAGTAATCATGATAGGAGGAGCTACAACAAGTAAACTTCACACAGCTCTAAAAATTGCACCAAATTACAATGGATTAGTTGTCCAAACAAATAACGCTTCAGAAGCAGCTGTTGCAGCTCAAAAAATTGTTATGAAAGATGAAACTTTCATAAACAACACCCTTAAGGAGCAACAAAAACTTAGAGAAGAATATGAGGCAAGCTTAAAATGAAAATTCCTTTTTTAGAAAAAATAAAAACAACTCCACTAATATTTGATGGAGCAATGGGAACAGTATTGTACGAAAAAGGGATTTTTTTAAATACTTGCTATGATGAATTAAATATAACAAATCCTGATTTAATTAAAAGCATTCACGAAGACTACATTAATGCAGGTGCCGATGTAATATTAACAAATACTTTTGGTGCAAATAAAATTAAATTAGAAAAATTTGGACTAGCAGATAAAGTTAAAGAAATAAATAAAAAAGGTGTTGAAATTGCCAAAGAAGCAATAGCTAATCAAGATGAAATTTATATTCTTGCATCTATTGGTTCAAATCTAAGCAGCGGGGAAATATTAACATCTGAAAACATTCAAACAATTAAAGATAGTTATAAAGAACAAATATCTGCACTTGTAGAAGAAGGAATTGATGGCATAATTTTTGAAACCTTCTTTGACCTACAAGAACTAATATTAGCAGGAGAGATTGCAAAAGAATTTGATATCCCAGTAATTGGCTCTCTTACTTTAACTAAAGAATTGGAAACCCCTAAAGGACTAAATATTGTAACAGCATTAGAAAAGCTTAATGATTGCGCATTCTTTGATGCTCTTGGTTTAAATTGTAGTATTGGACCACATGCAATGCTTAGTGCAGTAGAAAAAGTAATCAATAACATAACAAAACCACTAATCGTTCAACCTAATGCCGGACATCCTCAAAAGCTTGACGGTAGAATGATTTATTTAAGTACTCCAGAATACTTTACATCATACTGTAAAAATTATATAAGTCTTGGGGTTATGGGAGTAGGTGGTTGCTGTGGAACAAACTCTGAGCATATTAAAGAAATGTCAAAAACAATCAAAGCTCTTACTGGAGTAAAAAAACATGTTGAAATCAATAAAATTGAAACAAATATAAACCCAGATATAAAAATTACTCCAACAGAAGAAAAAAGTAACTTTGCAAAAAAATTATTTGATAACAATCAAAAAGCAATTACAATTGAAATTACACCTCCACGCTCAGTTGATTTAACACCAATGTTAGAAAAAGTTCAATTATGCAAAGATTATGATATAGATGCAATAAATATACCTGACGGTCCAAGAGCGAGTGCAAGAATTTCTCCAATGGTTGCAGCAGTAATGATTGAACAAAAAATCGGTATGGAAGTAATTTTACATTATTGTTGCAGGGATAGAAATTTAATTGGCATGCAATCCGACTTATTGGGTGGATATGCCGCAGGAATTAAAAATTATTTAGTTATAACCGGAGATCCTCCAAAGCTTGGGAATTACCCAAATGCAACAGCAGTATTTGATGTAGATGCCGTTGGATTAACAAAAGTTGTTCATAATTTAAACCACGGCGAAGATATTGCAGGGAATCCTATTAACCCGCCAACATCTATTCTTATTGGGGTAGGTGCAAATCCTTGCGCAATAAATCTTGAAAAAGAAATACAACATTATTACAACAAAATAGATGCCGGAGCTGAATATGTAATCACTCAACCTGTATTTGATGCAGATACTTTATTACGCTTTATTGATACAACATCTAAATACCATAAGACATTACCAGTTGTTGCAGGTATATGGCCTTTAGTATCATTAAAAAATGCTCTTTTCTTAAAAAATGAAGTCCCAGGAGTAGAAATTCCAGACAGTATAATCGATAGAATGTCAAAAGCTCAAACTAAAGAAGATGGAGTAAAAATTGGTATTGAAATAGCACATGAAATCAAAGAAAAAATAGATTCATCGGTTCAAGGGTACCAAATTAGTGCTCCATTTGGTAGAGTCGACCTTGCAATTAGGGTAATACATTAAACTAGGATTACATGGAATCACATATACCGTTCCATCTTTAGGATGTATAAATTGTTGTTCTAAAACAGTATCTACCTCAGGATAAGATTTAACAGTAGAATTATCAATATTATCTGCTACTATTGGTCCTACTAATGATGTTAATGTAGATGCTACGACTAAATTAGGAATTGCTTTTTTACAATTATTTTTCAACTTTTGACAAATTTTTATATTAGAAAAATTAATATTATTAATCATAAATTGGACCTTACTATCTTATTTTTTCTATCATTTCATCGTCAACTTTATAATTTACTGTATTATTTTTTAAATCATATACACACTGAACACCATCATCTTTTTCAAGAATTATTTCTGGAGTTTTATCTTTATTTAAATCTTCTATTTTAATAGATTTAGTATCATCTTGTTTATATTCTTCCAACATGTCTTGCATTAATAACTTTGTTTGATAATCATTATAAACATTAGCCGCCCCAATACCTAAACATGCCGATGCAATTGCAGAACCTATCATTACTTTATTATTAATTTTTTGAGATAAATTATTATTTGGTTGTTTAACTTTATTATTTCTTTGTTGAAAAGAAACTCTATTTGGGGCAAAAGATATTGGATTCATTGGCATCTCCTATTTTTTACATACTGAAATAAGTTATCTAAAATATTTTTTTGCTAGTTTGTAACTATTTTTTTACACGGTGAATTATTAAAATATTAATTTTTTGTTTATTTTTTAAGAATTCTTCAAAAAAAGTGCTTAAATGATAATGTAGAAATAAATATAATTATTTTGAATAAGGAGATATAAAAATGGCAAAAACAATCGGTATTGACTTAGGAACTACAAACTCAGTAGTTGCAGTTATGGAAGGTGGAAAACCTACAGTTATTGCTAACGCAGAAGGTATGAGAACAACCCCTTCAATCGTTGGTTTTTCTAAAACAGGAGAAAGATTAGTTGGTCAATTAGCAAAAAGACAAGCAATCTTAAACCCAGACAAAACAATCGCATCAATTAAAAGACATATGGGCGATGATTACAAAAAGAATATTGATGGCAAAGATTATACACCACAAGAAATTTCAGCAATGATTTTAAGAAAATTAGCTGATGATGCTAGTGCATATCTTGGAGAAAAAGTTACATCTGCAGTTATTACAGTTCCAGCATACTTTAACGATGCTCAAAGACAAGCAACTAAAGATGCAGGTAAAATTGCAGGTTTAGACGTATTACGTATCGTTAACGAACCAACAGCTGCAGCTTTAGCTTATGGTTTAGAAAAAGACCAATCAGAAAAAGTATTAGTATTCGACTTAGGTGGTGGTACATTCGATGTTTCTATCCTAGAAATTGGCGACGGTGTTCACGAAGTATTATCAACATCTGGTGATACTCACTTAGGTGGTGACGACTTTGACCAAAAAATTATGGATTGGATTTGTGAAGAATTCAAAAAACAAGAAGGTATTGACTTAACTGGTGATAAACAAGCTATGCAACGTATTAAAGAAGCTGCAGAAAAAGCTAAATGTGAATTATCATCTGTTGTTGAAACAAATATCAACTTACCATTTATCACAGCTGATGCTAATGGTCCTAAACACTTAGATTTAACTTTATCAAGAGCTAAATTTGAAGAATTATCTTATGACTTATTAGAAAGATGTAAAAAACCAGTAGAACAAGCATTATCAGATGCAGGTCTTGGCAAAAATGAAATCAACGAAGTTGTTTTAGTTGGTGGTTCAACTCGTATCCCAGCTGTTCAACAATTAGTAAAAGAATATACAGGAAAAGAACCTAACCAATCAGTTAACCCAGATGAAGTTGTTGCAGTTGGTGCAGCTGTTCAAGCTGGTGTATTAGCTGGTGAAGTTAAAGATATCGTATTATTAGACGTTACACCTTTAACTTTAGGTATTGAAACTATGGGTGGAGTTATGACTCCATTAGTTCCAAGAAACACAACTATTCCTGTTTCAAAATCTCAAGTATTCTCAACTGCAGAAAACAATCAAACAGCAGTAGATATTAACGTACTTCAAGGTGAAAGACCTATGGCTGGGGATAACAAATCTTTAGGTATGTTCAGATTAGAAGGTATTGCACCAGCAATGAGAGGTATTCCTCAAATCGAAGTTACATTTGATATCGATGCTAACGGTATTGTTAATGTTTCAGCAAAAGATAAAGCTACAAATAAAGAACAAAAAATCACAATTACAAATTCTTCTAACTTAAATGAAGCTGATATCGAAAAAATGGTTAAAGAAGCTGAAGCTAATGCTGCTGAAGATAAAAAGAAAAAAGAAGCAGCAGAAATTAAAAACAATGCAAACTCTTTAATCACATCTGCAGAAAGATTAACTAAAGACTTTGAAGGTAAAATTGCAGAAGATGATTTGAAAAAATTAAACGAACAAAAAGATGCTCTTAAAAAAGCATTAGATGAAGAAAAATCATCAGATGACCTTAAAAAATTATCTGAAGAGTTACAACAAACAATGTTCAGCATCTCACAAAAAGCATATGAACAAGTTTCAAAAGAAGATGCAGCTCAAACTGAAAACTCAGCATCTTCTGAAGAATCAAAAAATAATGATGATGATGTAATTGATGCAGAATATGTTAAAGAATAAGCATTATAACCTTATTTAACAAAAGAAAAGTCCGGTCAAATGGCCGGATTTTTCTTTGCTTATTGTTAACATTTATGTCAAAAAGTATATACTACTAGCAAAAAATCTCAAAAAAACGCTTTTAAATAACATACTTTAATGTGGAGAAATTATATGCGTGTAGTTAGTAATACCCCAATTTTTGGAGTTCAATCAACAAATTTTAAGCAAAATCTTAAGAATCAAAATACAACCCCAACTATTAATCATCAGCCAATTAACCTTAATCATTTAAACCCAGCGAATCGTTCATTGGTAAAATTTACAGGCTATGGTCCTGATTTTCAACAAACATTAAATGACAATTATTTTAATTTACCAACAGATCCAAAAACTCATAAAGCTTTCCAACCTGATGTTTATCAAAAAGCTGCAGCTGAAAATTTATTTAAGGGAAATGACGTTGTTGTAGCCGCTCCAACTGGTACAGGTAAAACTGCAATTGCTCATTATATTATACAGAAGAATTTAAAAGAGGGTAAAAAAACATTCTATACTGCACCATTAAAAGCTCTTAGTAATGATAAAGTTAGAGAATTTGAAAAAATATATGGACCTCAAAATGTTGGATTACTTACAGGGGACAGAAAAATTAATAAAAATGCTCCTGTTGTAATTATGACAACAGAAGTTTATCGTAATATGTTAATGCAAAATGCAATGAACAATCATAATCCAATATTAAAAGATTTAAAAACAGTTGTATTTGATGAACTTCATTACTTAAATGATGAAGATAGAGGTGGTGTTTGGGAACAATCTATCCTATTTACAAAACCTAAAACACAAATATTAGCACTATCAGGAACTATGGGTAATGCTGATACTGTAACTGATTGGATTGCATCAACAAAAGGACATGGATTAGCAGAAAAAGTAACACCGGACGAAGATTATAAAGCTGCAAATACTAAAAAACCTCATACAGTCCTTATTAACGTACCATCAGAAAACAGACACGTACCATTAGAATTTACTATAGTAAAATTAGATCACCAAAAATCTAAATATGATAATAAAGGTCATAAACCAGGACAAAATAAAAAAGTATCCAATAAACCAGCAGAAGAAATTCTTCCTCAAAATGAAGATTATGTTCAAATGGTTGATAAGCTAAAAAAAGGAGACAAACTTCCTGCAATATTCTTCGTATTTAGTAAACGAAAATCTAAAGACTTATTAAATGAAATGAAATTTAATGGTCCAACATTGACTACTCCTGATGAAGCAAAGAAAATTGCTAAAACTATTCATAATTATCAAAAACAAGGCAAGTATTTAGGAGAACTTCTTGACGAAGAAGCACTTACAAGAGGTTATGCTATTCACAACGCAGGTATGCTACCGGAACAAAAAGAATTAATAGAATCTTTATTCCAACAAAAATTAGTTAAAGTAGCTTTTGCAACAGAAACATTATCTGCAGGTATAAATATGCCAGCAAGAACAACAGTAATTTCAAGCTTAATGAAACCTGTTAGTACAAAAGTTAATGAAGAAGGTAAAAGACAACTTGTACCAAATGAATTCCACCAAATGGCAGGACGTGCAGGACGTCGTGGAATTGATGTAAAGGGTTATACTTATTGTATGGCTTGTAACAATGCACAAGAAAAAGGATTCAAAAAACTTATTGCACAAAAATCAAATGATATTGAAAGTCACTTAAAAACAGATTTTTCATTCGTAGCAAACGTAGATAAAAACTTTGATAACAAAGAATTCTTAACTAATTTCTATGAAAAATCATTATTTGCATATGATAAAGACCCTGGTGTTAGAGCAATGAAAACATCTGCACTTGTAGATGAATTCTATACAAAAGAAAATATTTTAAAAGAAAACGGATTTATTACATCTAGCAATAAAGTAACTCCGAAAGGTGAACTTTTAACCAAAATAAATGGATACGAACAAATCCCAGTAATTGATGCAATTTATAATCAACAATTAAAAGGAATGGATGCTCCTCAATTAGCAGGATATGTTGCAGGACTTGCAATGCTATCAACTGAAGAACAAAAAGGAATGGGTGATGCAATGGTTCCATTTGAAGATGAATTACTTGAATCAAAAGCTGGTGATTTATCTGAAAGTGTTCAAGAATATAATACAACTGTCTATCCAATGCTAGGCCAAGAACTTCATCTTAATACAGATGCAATGAAACATGTTTATACTTGGGCTGATAAGAATGATGAATCTGAACATTCAACTAAAAACTGGCATGACATGTTTAAAGGTGATACTGGATTCAAGATTAAAGATGAAGGAACATTATTCAAAGAAATAACAATGACTACTGATTTATTAAAACAAATTAGAGATATCGCAGAATTTGCAAAAGATGATTCAGTAAATGTTCACGATAAAAGATATTATGCAAATCTTCAAGAAACATCACAAGAAGCAATTAATTTAATCAATAGAAAACCTGCTTGCCAAGATGAAGATGCGTAAATAACGATAAAATAATAATTGTATAAAAAATACGGGTAGGTTTAATACCCGTATTTTTTATATCTCCCAAAATTAAGCAATACTAGCTTAATGATAATAAAGATTTCACTGAACGAGCATTTTCACGAACTTCTTCGTCTGAATGCATATTAATAGTGTCATCTAAAATTCTTATAGCTTCTGATTTATTCTCAAGATTTAAAATTTCATTAATAGTTGACATAGCAACAACAGGGCTCATATCATTGATACCTTTACCTTTGTTGATAATAACAACTTTTAAAGCATCATGAATATTTTTTCTTACTAGTACTTGAGAAGTTAATTCTCTTACTTCGTCATCTTGAGAATTAGTTCCTAATTCTTCTAATACTGCGATTGCTTCTGTATCTTCGTGTTTGCCTAATGTTTCAATAATTTTTCTTACTTTTTTATTCATTATGCAACCTCCTTAGATACTTTTCTTGCTGCTTCAATTTTATTTTCTTCTAACCAAGTTGATTTTAAGTCAGCAACTGAAGCTTTAGTACTAATTTGATGCATATTTAAAATTTTTACAGCATCCTTTGCTTCTTCTTTATGTTCTTTATGAACATGCAATTTTTCTAAATTTTCTGAAATTTTATTTGATACATTTTTTCCAATTTCATTAACTTTTTGTGGAACTGATTTAATAGCTAAAATTGTGTTATTAATACCAGCTTTTACATTTCTAGCAAAATTAACGATTGGTTGTGATATTTTATGTCCAAAGTTAGATACAGCTGCTACTACTGATGCTGACATCATTTTTAATTTGCTAGCTTCTTTTACTTTTTTAGTTTGGAAAAGGTCTGCAGATATTAATGCACTACCTTTAAATACTCTTCCTGAAAAACTATTATGTTCAAATGGATTTGTAGATGTTGATTTACGAGTAAATGGTGAAGCAACTTTACTTGCTATATTTGCTCCTATTGCTCTTATTCCCATAGGATTATATCCTTTCTTTTTCTCTAGTGTTTCACACATCTAGGATATCATAGCAATATTTTTCTAAATCATCTTTTGAGAGGATTATCCACCATATACCAAAGTTTGATAATAAATATTGAGAAAATAGTACTAAAACCTATATAAAATAAGGATTACAAACAAATTGTTCAAACTCTATATAAAAATACAGACTATACCATTGTATAGTCTGTATCATTATTTTGTATTATGAAATATCCCATTTTTGAAAAGGATATGTTAAGAACAACTTCCAATGATAAATAAATCTAACTCTATGTGACTTAATCGTATTGTACCAATATACAAGAACATTCTTTTTAAATTTCTCAAATTGATACCTTAATTCTTTATACATTTTCTTTCTAACTAAAAATTCTTTTATAAGGTTCATAATTTTAAATAAGTCTAATTTTTTGATATCCTCTTTAAAACCTTTCTGGGTATTTTCTCTATGAACTAAAAGAGGTTGTCTCAACAAACTAATATTTGAAGCAGACATATATGCTTGAATAAAGAACAAATATTGTTCGTAGTTCAAACCTTTTATAAAAGATATATTTTTTCTTTCTAAAAATTCTCTTCTAAACATTTTAGTTAAAGGATTTGGAGAAATATTAAACATAAAGTCATATGTTTCTTGAGGAGAAAAGCTTCTATTATCGTAATCTTCAGAAAATTCTTTTAGAGGAAATTCTTCATCAAAAAACTCCATAGTTAAAGGATTAAAATTAGTCAATGAAAATAAAACAATATCAGATTCGTATTCTTTAGCATTTTTATACAATTTTTCAATCATATCTGTTTTTGCATAATCATCACTGTTCATAAATAATATGTACTCACCGCGAGCCAGATATCTTCCTTTATTTCTTGTAAGAGCTCTACCTAAATGTTCTTGAGTTATAATCTTAACCCTATCATCTTTTCTCATATAATCTTCTATAATTTTTTGAGACTTGTCTTTTGAAGCATCATTAACACAAACAATTTCAATATCAGAAAAAGTTTGTGATAATAAACTATCAATACATTGTTTCAATGTTTTTTCAGCATTATACACAGGTATAATAACTGATACTCTTGGTGGTTTTATTGAATCTGTAACTATCATTTTATTTATACTCCCTAATTCAATTATCTATTTATTTTTATTTTCATGCAATTTGTAACATTTTTTTTAATAAAATAGCAAATTATTTTTTTATGGACTTTAAAACTAAAGTAAAGGAAATTATTATGCATATACATCAAAACAAATTTACAAACGGAATAAAACCTGCAGCAAAATTTGTAGGTAAAAAATCTTTTGAATTAGCTAAAAAAATTGTCCCAGGAATTGTTATGATGACTTGTTCTTTTACAATAGGTCATATGATGAATAAACCGTCATCACAACAAAGTCATTTACCTAAAAGCCTAGATGCGAATTGGGCATATCAAGCAGGTCAACAAAGAATTAGAGATAGCTTACAAATTGTTGAATTAAAACAAAAACTTGCAGCAGATTCTGTAAAAATTTACGAACTTACTAAAAAAGCCGGACTAGATAAAGCTATTAAGAAATAATTTCACCAATTAAATCATATTCATAGCAATCAGTTATTTTAACTTGTTCTATATCTCCTGGAACAACAGGTTTATCTGTTTTTATATAAACAACTCCATCAACCTCTGGTGCATCATATTGACTTCTTGCTATAACCATTCCATCATCAGTAAAACTTTCAATAATACAATCTAAAGTTTTACCAATAAATGATTCATTTATTTCTTTTGAAATAGTTTGTTGAAGTAACATCAATTTTTTATGACGTTCGTTCATTACTTTTTTAGGTACTAAAGGTTTTATTTTATAAGACGGAGTTCCTTTTTCTCTTGAATACTTAAATACCCCCATCTTATTAAACCTCATTTCTTTTACAAAATTATAAAGATGTTCAAATTGTTCTTCGGTTTCACCAGGGTATCCAACAATGAAAGCAGTTCTTATGGCAACGTTAGGAATTCTATTTCTAATATTTTGAACCAACTCTCTATAATCAAATGATGGTCTGCACATAGATTTCAACATTTCAGGATGAGAATGTTGTAAAGGAATATCTACATATTTAACAACTTTATCTAATTTAGCTATTGTGTCTAACAATTCATCTGACATATTTGTCGGATATGCGTACATAATTCTTATCCAACAAAGATTATCTATTTTATTTAATTCTTCTAAGAGTTCTTTTAGCATTGGTTTTCCATACAAATCAATGCCATAGTATGTTGTATCTTGAGCAATTAGAATTATTTCATTAACCCCTTTTGATACAAGTTGTTTAGCCTCTTCTACAATATTTTCAATACTTCTTGAATGGTAATCACCTCTTAGGTAAGGTATTACACAATAACCACATCTATAATTACATCCATCAGCAATTTTTAGATATGAACTTGCCCCAACTGTAATTTGTTGTCTTTCAATATTTTCTGGATAAATATAATTTGGTTTGTCTGAAACTTGATTAGTAAAATTAGTATCAATATTTTTTAAAACATCAATAAGTTTTTCAATATCAGTTGGACCTATCATGCCAGCAATTTCTGGAATAGCTTGTTTAAGTTCGTCTTTGTGTTTTTGAGGAAGACAACCTGCAGCGATAACTTTTTTACCTTCTTCAACCATTTCTAAAATCGAATGAATAGATTCACGTTCTGCATCATTAATAAAAGAACAAGTATTAACGATAACAACATCTGATTCAGATTCATCAAGAGTAATCTCATAACCATTTTGAGCTAGAAGTCCTAGCATAAGTTCTGAATCAACTAAATTTTTTGCACAACCGTGACTTATTAAAGCTATTTTTTTCATAAAAATAATTTATCATAAACGAATTCAAATTTCACATCTTATCAAAATGTAAATGTGGGGGTTTAAAAGATTTATGATTGCGATAAAATAGACATATGAAAAGAAAGAGTATTGCTTTAGCTTGTATATTATCTTTAATGCTTGCCTCTCCAGTTCTCGCAGATTTTAGAGAACACTATGAAGCAGGACAACAATATCTTTATCAATCACAATATTCAAGTTCTATTGATGAATTCAAAAAAGCACTAAGAATTAATCCTCTTGATAATTCTGCAAGGATTGGGATTGTAAATGCCTATCTTGCAAGAGGAACTTACTATGCAAACAAAGCTAATAACTATACTAGTGCAGCAAATGATTTTAGAAGTGCATTATTTTATATAAAGTATTATCAAAAAGATAACGATATAGAAAATACTTTTTCAACAGCTACATCAGCAGCTAATAGCCTGAATTACTGTTTAAAACAAATAGGTTTTGATTACTCTCCGGAATCAAGATACAACAAAGGCGACCAACTAAGAACAGAAGGACAATTACCTGCTGCGATATATGAATTTGAACAAATTCGTTCTAACCCTAAATTTAAGAAAAATGTTACTGCACAAATTGCAGATATGGTAAAACTTCTAGGTAATAATGATAGAGCAACAGATTATTATAAAGAAGCAGTAAAATTAGACCCGCATAATGGTCCGCTATTACTAAGATATGCAAGACTTCTTGATAAATTAGGCAGAGAAGATGAAGCAGTTCAACAATATAATACGGCTCTAGCTGAAGGAGATAATGATCCTGAAATTCTTTATGCAATGGAAAGGATTTATTACAAAAAACTTGATGCAAACCCTAAAGATCCAGAGCTTAATGCAAATATTGGTGCGATTAAACAAAAACAAGGTAATTATGTAGATGCGCTTGTGTATTATAAAAAAGCAGAAGAATATAGTGCATCTTCATCTGATGTTAATTCAAAAATAAATACAAGACTAAATATAGGAACTCTTTTCCAAGTACAAAAAAATTATACAAAAGCACTTGAAGTATATAAATCAATTCTTACAGAATATCCAGATAATTTAAATGCCAATTTATATGCTGCACAATGCTTGGAATTAATGGGAGAAAACGCAAAAGCAATAGATGCTTATGAAAAAGTGCTCTCACTTGATCCTACAAATAGTACTATCAGACAACAAATTGTTACTTTAAAACGTAATTCAATGACTCCTGAAGAATTACTTGCAAGTATTGAAAACAACTCACAAGTTGATAAAACTATGGTTGGTATGATGTATGATTATGCTCTTGAATACCATAAAAAGAATGACGTTAATAATGCAATCAAATTTTATCAAGGTGTTTTAAAATTTGATAAAACAAAACCTGATGTTTATACAAACATAGCTCTTTGTTATGCAGAAAAGAAAGATTATAAATCAGCTAAAGAGATTTTAACAACAGCAAAGCAAAGATTCCCAAATAATAAAACAATTCAAACAACTTTAGATAACTTAAATAGTACAATGATAGCTCAGTCTGCAAATGATGCCTATGAAGCATATGCTAAAAAAGATTATCAAAAAGCGATTCAATTATACTCAGCAGTAAATCCTGCAACAAAAGATTCTTTATTAGGTATCGCAGCATCCTATGAAGGATTACAAAATTCTGACAAAGCAATTGAATACTATAAAAAAGCTCTTAATTTAGAACCTAATAATGCAGATATCGCATACAGTATTGGGGCATTATATGCAAACAAAGAAGAATGGTATAACGCAAAATCATATTTAAATAAAGCTGTAACTTTAAATCCAAACAATAATGATGCAAAAACAGCATTAAATGATATCAAAAAAGTTACAAGCCAAATTCAAGTTCAAAAAGGAGCAGAATTATTTAATGCAACAAAATACGATGAAGCACTAAAAGCATTCACTCAAGCAATTACAGATGATAATACAAACTCTGATGCATATTATTATAGAGGAATGATTTATGATGCAAAAAACCAACGTAATCTTGCAATAAATGATTATAAAAAAGCTGTTCAATATAATCCTCAACAATATCTAGCAAACTACTTAATCGCAGTAGACTATGATATTATTGGGCAATATAAAAACGCATTAGATTTTTACAAAAAATTTGCGCAACAATACACAACAGAAGATGAATATTTAAA
Organism: Candidatus Gastranaerophilales bacterium; assembly: GCA_944324055.1. Lineage (GTDB taxonomy): Bacteria > Cyanobacteriota > Vampirovibrionia > Gastranaerophilales > Gastranaerophilaceae > UMGS1585. The sequence goes on from CALUUV010000004.1 coordinate 42,248, forward strand.
ATACACCAAAACAAGAGTTCAAGAATTAGCGAAATATGGAAATTAAAGATATACTGAAACAAACAAGAGTTTCACTAGCACCAATGGCTGGAATTACAGATTATGTATTAAGAACCCTTATCAGAGAACAATCAAAAACCTGTATATTAACAACAGAAATGATAAGCTCTGAAGCTCTTCATAATGTCAAAGAAACAGATATGACCAAACGAGATGAAAACCATTCGCCAATTATTTACCAATTAAGTGGTCATAAACCAGAATTAATGGCAGAAGGTGCAAAATATCTTGAACCAATGGCAGATGTTATTGATATAAATATGGGTTGTCCAGTAAATAAAGTTGTAAAAGGTCAAGATGGAAGCGCTTTAATGAAAAATCCATCTCTTGCTTATGATATTGTACAAGCCGTAAAAGAAAGCATTAATATACCTGTAAGTGTAAAATTTCGATTAGGATATACACAAGAAACAATGAATTTTGTACCATACGGGCAATATATGCAAGAAGCAGGAGCAGAATTTATAACAATACATGGAAGAACTAGAAACCAAATGTATTCAGGAAAGGCTGATTGGAAAAAAATCAGAGAGCTAAAAGAGAATGTTGATATTCCTGTTTTTGCAAATGGCGATGTAGTATCCATCGATAGCGCTATACAATGTCTTGAAGAATCAGGAGCAGACGGTGTTGCAATAGGTCGTGGAGCATTAGGAGATGTAACTTTAATCGCAAGAATAGAACATTACCTAAATACCGGAGAAAAATTACCACCACCAACTTTGGCAGAAAAAATTGAAACAATGAAAAAGCATCTTGATATGGAAATAGAACTTAGAGGCGAAAAAGTCGGATTAAAATTTGTAAGAAAATTTTATCCATTCTATATTTCAGGTGTTCCAAATGCAGCAAAATACAGAAGCAAACTTGTTGTAATGGACGATTACAAAGAAATCATAGAAGCATTAGACTATATAAAAAATAATCACTCAAACCCTATTTCCAGTATGGTTTAAAATTTATAATTTTATTAAAAGTTTCCTCATAATTTCCATTAAAATTTATAGCTCTATCATCCAGAAAAATTGATGAAAATTTATTTTTAATATTTGTAATATTAAAAATATACTTTTCTAAATCATTATTTTTTAACCAATTTTTAACTAATAATTCATCTCTTACAGTATAAATTTCTATTCTGAAATATTTTGATAAGTTTTCAATAAATTCATAAGCTCCAACTCTAATTGATGGAATAAAGTCATTTTTATAATCTCCATTATAATTATTTAAAACGCCATCTAAATCTATTGATATTATTTTTTTAGAATTTTTATTCAATATTAACTCCTTACAAAAATGTATGTTTTATGTAAACAATAAGTTATATTTATAATTATAATACTTAGCTATCATGTAATCAATTAGCTACAATAATATAATTTTAGGTTTCAACTTTGAAAAAATATTTATCAGCATACGGAAATACATGGCAACTATATATAAGTAAACCAATTGCTCAAATTATGGGAATTACTCAAGATGAGTATACTGTTAATTTAACTATTGAGAACAAAGTATTATATGTAAAAAAAATTCCCAATAATGAACTTGAAAAATATAAAAATTTATTGTGTAAAAAACTAGTAAAACGCAATTCTAGTTTTGGCTTAACAATTCCAATGTCAATACTTGAAGTTTTAGATATTAACCCTGAAAAAGATATGATTAATTTTGAAATAAATGGGTTAATTTTGAGTATAAATAAAGCAGATTAATTTACTTAATTTACCCCTTGAATTTACCCCTTGATGTGGGACAATACTTGTGAGGTATTTATTGATATGTCTGACAATAATTTAGTTTACATTTTAGATGATAAAATCTATATCAATTTAACTAATATGTGTACTAATGATTGTATTTTTTGTTTAAGACGAGATAAGGATGATGTTTGCGGCCAAGATATGTGGCTTAAAACAGAAAAAACAACATCTGAAGATGTTATTGAACAACTTGAAAAATATTCAGACAAAATCAATAAAGGCGTAACTTTCTGTGGTTATGGCGAACCTACAATGAAATTTAATCAACTTAAAGAAGTTGCAGAATATATCAAAAAAAATTACCCTAATACCTACATAAAAGTAAATACTAACGGGCATGGAAATGCGATTAACAAAAAAAATATATTACCTGAATTAAAAGGTTTAGTTGATGAATTTTCAATTAGCTTAAATGCCCAAAACGAAGAATTATATAACGAGCTTTCTCAACCTAAAATTGAGAATGCTTATAATGCAATGAAAGAGTTTGCAATCCAAGCTCACAATGAAGGTTTTAAAACAACATTATCAGTTGTATCCGGTTATAAAGATTATGATGTAGACTTAAACCTTTGTGAAGGCTTAGCAAAAGAATTAAAAGCAAGTTTTAGAAACAGAGAATGGATTGAAAACGGATACTAGGGATTAAAGAGATAAAGAAAAACTCTTTGACCAAAAATCTTAGATAAAAAGATTAAAACAAAATACAATATAAGTTATTGGAACTTACAAAATAAAGAAAGGCGAAAACATGCAAAATTTAGACAAAATCATGAAACCAAAATCAATTGCAGTTATTGGTGCATCAACCAAAGAACACACTATTGGTTCAGACATCATGAAAAGATTACAAGAATACAAATTCAACGGTAATATCTACCCTGTAAACCCAAAAGGTGGAATTATTGAAGGATTACAAGCATACACTTCTGTATTAGAAATTCCAGGAGAAGTAGATTTAGCTATCATCGTTGTTAATGCAAAATTCGTATTATCAACTATTGATCAATGCCACGAAAAAGGTATTAAAGGCTTATGTATCATTACAGCTGGTTTCAAAGAAACTGGTAAAGAAGGTGCTGAAGCTGAAAAACAATTATTAGAAAAAGTTAGAGAATATGGTATGAGATGCGTAGGTCCTAACTGTTTAGGTGTTGTAAACACTCACCCAGAAATCAGAATGGACGGATGCTTCGCAGAAAGCTTACCAGAAAGAGGAAACATCGGTTTCGTTTCTCAATCAGGTGCTTTAGGTGGCGGTATTTTAAATATTTTAAAAGACTTAAACTTAGGTTTTGCTCAATTCATCTCAATTGGTAACCAAGCAGATGTAAACGCAGAAACCGCTCTTGAATATTGGGAAAACGAAGAAGATGTTGAACAAATTCTTCTTTACATGGAATCAATCCAAAACCCAGCTAACTTCAGAAAATTAGCTTCAAGAATTTCTAAGAAAAAACCAATCTTAGCATTAAAAGCAGGTCGTTCAGCAGCAGGTGCTTCTGCAGCATCTTCTCACACTGGTTCATTAGCTGGTGCAGATAAAGCTGCTAACGCATTATTAAATCAATCAGGTGTTATCAGAGAATACTCATTGAAAAACTTATTTGCAACAGCAAAAGTTTTTGCTAACTGCCCTATTCCAAAAGGAGATAGAGTTGCAATCATAACAAACTCTGGTGGTCCTGGTATTATGGCAACAGATGCTGTATGTGAATACGGTATGCAAATGGCTAAAATAACAGATGCTACAAAAGAAAAATTAAGAAGCTTCTTACCATCTGCAGCATCAGTTAAAAACCCTATCGATATGATTGCATCTGCACCTATCGAACACTATAAAGAAACTTTAAAAACTGTTATTGCTGACGAAAATGTTGATATGATTATTACAATCTATCTTCCATTCTTAGGCTTAAAAGATATCGATGTTGCTAAAGCTTTAATGGAAATTAAAGCAGAACATCCAGAAAAACCTGTTATCGGTGTATTCATGACTAAGAGTGAATTCTTCACTACATTAGCAGATATGGATGTTAATATGCCATTCTTTATGTATGCAGAAGAAGCAGCTGATGGTTTAAACAGATTAAATCAACAAAGATTATGGATGGAAAGACCTGAAGGTCAAATCAAAACATTTGATGTTGATAAAGCAAGAGCAGCTGAAATCATCAAAGGTTCTTTAGCTGAAGGTAGAGCTCAATTAACAACAAGAGAATCTATCGATGTATTAGATGCTTACGGAATCAGAGTTTGTAAATCAGGATTTGCAACAAATGAAGAAGAAGCAATCTCAATTGGTAACTCTATCGGATACCCAGTTGTTATGAAAATGACTTCTAAAACAACATCTCACAAAACAGATGTTGGTGGTGTAAGAGTTAACATTCAATCAGAAGAACAATTAAGAGCTGAATACAAAGACCTTATTTCTAAATTAGAAGAAAGAGGATTATTAGACGGTTTAGAAGGTGTTATCATTCAAGAAATGGTTAAAGGTAATCGTGAAATGGTTTGCGGTATCGCAACAGATCCTCAATACGGTCCAATGATGATGTTCGGTCTTGGTGGTGTATTCATTGAAGTTATGAAAGACGTAACATTCAGAATTGCTCCACTTACTGATATTGATGCTAAAGAAATGATTAAATCAGTTAAAGCATACAAATTATTAGAAGGTGCAAGAGGAACAACTCCTGCTCAAATGGAACAAATTGAAGAAACATTATTGAGATTATCTCAATTAGTTAACGACTTCAAATTCATCGATGAATTAGATATTAA
>CALUUV010000005.1 GCA_944324055.1 Candidatus Gastranaerophilales bacterium
TAAAAACTGTTATCAAAGATAACGTTGATAGAACTTTCAAATTATTCGGTTAGGGGTAAATTGAATTAGGGGTAAATTGAATTCAAATTAATCTTTATTAATTTCAAAATAGACCTCTTTAAGACGTTTTTTACTAATATGGGTATATAATTGTGTAGTTGCAACGTCACTGTGTCCTAAAAGCTCTTGTACAACCCTTAAATCGGCTCCATTTTCTAATAAGTGAGTTGCAAAACTATGTCTTAAAGTATGTGGTGATATATTTTTATTTATCAATTCACCTTGCGAATGTACTAAATTGTAAATATCTTGACGATTAACAAACCTACCAGACTCATTAATTAAGAATTTTTTAGTATTTAAATTATTTTTTGAAATATAAAAATCTCTATCTACCAAATAATCTTGGATTTTTTTTAAAGCAACTGAGCCAATTGGAACAATTCTTTCTTTATTACCTTTACCTGTACACATAACGTATCTAGAATTAAGGTTAATATCAGTTATTTTTAAGTTAGCTAGCTCTGATACTCTGAATCCGCAACTATAAAGAAGTTCAAGAATAACAGACTGTAAAGGTGTCAAATTATGAGATAATATTTCTTCAATATCTTTTATAGTCATAACTTTAGGTAATAATTTAGGGCGTTTGGGAAGTTCAATAGTTAAGGTTGGGTTTATATTTGAATAACCAGATATACATGCCCATTTAAAAAATGATTTTATAGAAGAAATTTTTCTAGTTATAGATGATGTGGCATATTTATTTTCTTTTAACTTCCTTATGAATGCACTTATATCATGTCTTGTTACATCATTTAGCGAGTTTATATTCGGTAAAAACTCAAAAAAAGCCTCTATGTCTCTTCTATATGCCTCAATTGAATTATTTGAAAGGCCTTTTTCTAGTTCAATAAATTCAAGATATAAAGACAATAATTCAAACATACTTTTATATTAACATACTTTGTAATATAATTTTCAAAGTAAAGGAGTTTTACCGTGAATAAGAAATATCATTTTATTGCAATAGGTGGAGTTGGAATGAGTGGGCTTGCAAAATACCTTATACAACAAGGTTACGAAGTTTCCGGCTCTGATATATCTGAAAGTAAGTATGTTAACCAATTAAAAGAAATGGGAGCTAAAATTTTTATTGGACATTCAAAAGAAAATGTTCCAGAAGGCTCAATTGTTGTAATTAGTTCAGCTATTAGAATGAATAACCCTGAATTAGTTAGAGCAAGAGAATTAGGTTGTAAAATTTATCACCGTTCAGATATGCTAGCAGAAATTTCTCGTTCTGATAAGAAATTCTTAGGTTTTGCAGGAACTCATGGTAAGACAACAACTAGCGGTATGGCTTCTTATGTTCTTGCAAAAGCTGGTTTAAATCCTTCTTATGTAGTTGGAGGAATTATTCCTGAATTAAATACTAATGCAGAATTTGATAAAAATGGTAACTTCTTTGTTGCTGAAATGGATGAAAGCGACGGAACTCTTGTTAAATACAGACCAGACATTTTAGTTATTAATAACTTGGAAGCAGACCACTTAGATTTCTATAAGAATGGTTTAGATTCAATTATTGAAACATTCCAAACACTATTAGCTAACTTACGCTCTGATGCAAAAATTCTTATAAATAACGATAACAAAGGTAATTTAAAACTTAAAGGATACAACTTTATTACCTATGGATTTGATGAAGCAGAGTATTTAGCTAAAAATAAAGTCTTTGCAAATGGTTATTCAACATTTGATGTTTATCATAACGATAAACTATTATTAGAAAACGTAAAAATTATACTTCCAGGAGAACATAATATATACAACACTTTAGCTGTTATTGCTGCTTGTAATGAAGCAGGTGTTGATGTTTCTCTATTGAAAGAACATTTTGCAACATTTACAGGAATGGGCAGAAGATTCCAAAAAATGTGTTCAATAAATGATATCCCTGTATATGATGATTATGCTCATCACCCAACAGAGATTAAGGCAACTTTATCAGCAATGAAAAGCTTTACTGGTAAAAATGTTGTTGCAGTTTTCCAACCACATAGATTTACAAGATTACAAAGCTTATGGGATGATTTCAAATCTTCCTTAGTATCTGCTGATAGAATCGTTGTAACAGATGTATATGCAGCATCAGAAGATCCTATTGAAGGTATTAATTCTGAAAAATTCGTATCTGAACTTACAAATGCAGAATACATCCCTGGTTCAATGGATGCTGTTGCAGAAAAATTATTACCTACACTAACTCCAAATGATGTAGTTATTGGCTTAGGTGCTGGAACTATTACTAATTTGGCAAAATGTCTTAAACAAGCTAATGAGGAATAAACGTGAATAATATTGAGTGCAAAGAAAATTTTGAAATTAAAAATTTAACAAGTTTTAAAATTGGCGGGGTTGTAGATAAAATTTATTTCCCTAAAAATCAAACAGAATTTTTAAAACTAATAAAGAACTTAAATAATCCAATTATTCTTGGAAACTGTTCAAACGTACTTTTTTCTTCACAAGGTTGTAGAAGACCAATTATTTGTACCTCAAAAATGTCTCATATCGAATTTAGAGGTACAAAAGTTATTGCAGAATGCGGGGTAAAAGGACCTTTTCTATCTCAACGAGCTTTAGAAAATAAATTATCAGGTTTTGAGTTCATGATTGGTTTCCCTGGCTCTATTGGTGGAAATTTATTCATGAATGCAGGGGCTCATAGCCAATCTATATCAGATACTTTATCTTACGCATGCTTATATGATAGAGATAAGGACGATATCGTCTATTTAACAAATAAAGAAATGGATTTTGGATACCGTCATTCTATTTTACAAACAGGAAGATACATCGCATTAGGCGCAGAATTCGATTTAAAACGTGAAAATCCTGAAGTTATAAAAGCTTTAATGGATAGAAACTTAGAGTTTAGAAAAAATATTCAGCCACCTTTAACTTATCCAAATGCCGGAAGTGTTTTCAAAAACCCAGAAAACGACTCAGCAGGAAGATTACTTGATAAGGCTGGAGTAAAAGACTATGACTTCGCAAGAGTTGCAGTATGGCAAAAACATGCGAACTTTATTATAAACAAAGGTGATGCAACATCAGAAGATGTACTTGAACTAATGCTTATAATGCAAAAGAAGGTTAAAAATACTTATACAATAGAATTAACTCCTGAAATAAGATTTGTGGGAGAAATGAATAAACATGAGGAAGAGATATGTCAGGAACTATACAAAAAGATGCAAAAATAGCAGTATTATGTGGTGGAATGTCATCAGAACAAGAAATTTCTAGACGTTCTGGTAAAAATTGCTATGATGCACTTCAAAGATTAGGATACAAAAATTCAGAGTTAGTTGAAGTTGATGAAAATATTTCATCAAAAATCAAAGGATTTGACTACGCATATAATGCTTTACACGGGAAATTCGGGGAAGATGGCTGTGTTCAAGGTGTTCTTGAATTCTTAAAAATTCCTTATACTGGATGTGGCGTTATGGCTAGTGCAATTTGCATGAATAAAGAATATACTAAAAAAGTTTTATCAACTGCAGGATTGCCGCTTATTAAATCTGTTTTAATAACAAAAGGCGACAATCTATACGAAAAAGTAAAAGAGCTTAAATATCCTATGATGGTAAAACCAGTTTCAGAAGGTTCAAGCTTTGGTATGGCAAAGGTAAACAACTTAGACGAACTTGCTAAAGCCGTGTTTAATGCAGCACAATTCAAACAAGATATTATGATTGAAGAATATATTGTTGGTATAAGTGCAACAGTAGGCGTTTTAGAAAAAGACGGAGAACCTTTTGCAACAGAAATTCTTGAATTAAGACCTCATAATGAATGGTATGACTATGAAGCTAAATATACAAAAGGTATGACTGACTTCATTTTACCGGCAGAAATATCAGATGAAATGACTCAAAAAGTTAAGGAACTTGCAATAAAAGCGTTCAAAGTATGTGGTTGCTCAGGAGTTAGCCGTGTTGATTTCTTGATAACAGATGAAATACCTTATATCTTAGAAATCAATACAAGCCCAGGAATGACTGATACAAGTGATTTACCTGCACAAGCAGCTGCTATGGGTATCACTTATGATGAGTTAGTTGAAATGACTCTTCAAAGCGCAGGATTAAATAAATAATGTCAGATGAAGAAATAAAAAAGATAAATAAATATAATATTAAAAGAAGGCTTAAACAGTCTAAAATGAAAAGAAAGATACGTCATACACAAAAACGTATTAAAACTTTTCGCGTGTTGTTAAGACTGTTCTTAATAGCTGCACTTCTTTATCTTTGTTATCACGTTATTTATATGAAAAGCTGGAGACTTCCTCAAAATACTTTTTCTAGCTTAAATAACCCTGCATTAAAAATTTCTAACAACAAAATAGTTCCTTCGTATAAGATACTAGCTGCAATTCGACAAATTGAAATTGAAGATAAAGCTATATTCTTAATAAGAACAGACGAAATCAAGTCTAGTATTATGAAACTTGAACCAATACAAGATGTATATGTTAGACGTTTTTGGTTCCCGGCAAGGCTTGATATCGTTATAAAAGAAAGAATTCCAACAATTCTTATCGCACCTAATGAAAAAGTTGAACCAATTGGCTATTTCACAAGAGATGGCAAGCTTATTGGCCACGAATATATGCCATTAAGAGCAAATTATAAGACAGTTAAAGTCTTAGCGTACTGTACAAAAGATGATGATTATAGAAAATGGGATAAACCTAAACTTAATTTCATCAAAAAATTGGCTAAAGTTATAGAATATTATAGTGATGAAGACATCGAGTATATTGATATGAGAAATCAAGGCGATGTTTATGTTAAACTTAAATCAGTACTTCTAAGATTAGGTCCTGTTGACGAAATTAACTTTGAAGAAACATCAAAACGCTTAAGCAGACTTCCTTCATTGTTACCACAGGTAAAATTATTAGATAAAAATATCAAATACCTAGACTTAAGATGGGATAAAGTATATTACATTAAATTAAACAGCTAGATAAGGGATAAACAAATGTTTGAATCATTATCAGACAGATTACAAAATATTATTGCAAATACAGCTAGAGAAAAAGAATTAACACAAGAAAACATGAAAGATGCACTTAGAGAAATAAGACGTGCATTATTAGAAGCAGATGTTAACTTAAGAGTTGTTAAATCTTTTATATCAAGCATTAAAGATAGAGCTGAAGGTGAAAATGTACTTCAAGGTGTAAATCCTTCACAACAACTTGTAAAAATAGTCCACGACGAATTAATTAACCTATTAGGTAAAGATGTTTCACCTTTAAACACATCAGGACATCCAAATATAATAATGATGTTAGGACTACAAGGTTCTGGTAAAACAACATCTTCTGCAAAATTAGCTGTTAAATTAAAAAAAGAAGGCCGCAATCCTTTATTAGTAGCTTGTGACGTATATAGACCTGCTGCGATAACCCAATTAAAAACATTAGGTCAACAAACAGATACAACTGTTTATTCAGAAGATGAAAACAAAAATGTTCAAGAGATTGTATCTAACGCAATAAATTACGCAAAAGAAAACGGATACAACACTATTATCTTAGATACAGCCGGTCGTCTTCAAATAGATACAGACATGATGGCTGAGTTGTTGTTAATTGATAGAATATTTAATCCGCAAGAAAAATTACTTGTAATTGATGCAATGACAGGTCAAGAAACAGTAAATGTTGCAGAAACATTTGATTCACAACTTAACTTAACAGGTTTAGTTTTAACAAAATTAGATGGTGACTCTAGAGGTGGTGCAGCACTTTCTGTTGCATATTGCACACAAAAACCTATTAAATTAACAGGTACAGGAGAAAAACTAAACGCTCTTGAAGATTTCTACCCTGAAAGAATGGCAACAAGAATTCTTGGAATGGGTGATATTGTATCATTAGTTGAAAGAGCACAAGAAGTTTTTGATGAAAAAGAAGCAAGAGAACTTGAAAAGAAAATGGAAAAAGCAGAATTTTCTTTCAATGATTTCTTAAAAATGCAAAAACAAATGAAAATGTTAGGCTCTTTTGATCAAATTTTAGGAATGATACCTGGTTTAAATATATCAAAAGATGATAAAGAAAAGATTTCACATGAGGGTGAAAAACAGTTTAAAAAGATAGAAGTTATGATAAGTAGTATGACCCCTCAAGAAAGAAATCATCCAGAACTTTTAAATTCAAGTAGAAAGAGACGTATTGCCGCAGGTTCTGGCATTACTTTGCATGAATTAAATATATTCATCAAACAATTTGAACAAATACGTTCAATGATGAAAGGTATGTCAGATATGAAAAAGAACCTTGGAAAGTTCAAAGGAATGAACCCTGCATTAGGCATGAAAAAGATGATGGAAACAATGCGCAGATTTAAATAGTCTAAATGATAGACATAATGCGTTGTTTGTGTTCTAATAAATAAAGATTAGCAATTATAGGAGAGAGATATGAACTCAGAAGAAAGAACTTTTGTCGCAATTAAACCTGACGGTGTAAAAAGAGGACTTATTGGTAAAATTATTAGTAGATTTGAAGATAAAGGCTTCAAAATTATTGCATTAAAGTTATTACAAGTTACTCCAGAGCAAGCTGCTGCTCATTACGAAGAACACTATGGAAAACCTTTCTATCCAAGATTAGTTCATTACATTACGAGCGGTCCTATCGTTGCTATGGTTGTAGAAGGATATAATGCAGTATCAAGCGTAAGACACTTAGTAGGCGCAACAGACCCTTCTACTGCTGACGTTGGAACAATTAGAGCTGATTTCGCACAAGTTAAAGAATATAACGTAATTCACGCATCTGATTCAATTGAAAGCGCAAATAGAGAAACAAAAATCTATTTTAATGAAAATGAATTATGTGATACTTGGTCAAATATGTTAGAAATGTTGATTGCAGAGGAAGAAAATTCATAAATGTCTGAGCATGACTTTTTTAGTTACGAATTAGAACATATTGACTCCAAAACAGGAGCAAGAGCTGGTATTTTACATACTCCTCACGGAGATATTAAAACACCTATATTTATGCCTGTTGGAACTAATTCGACTGTAAAGCTTGTTACTAATCACCATTTATATGAATCAGGCGCACAAATAATACTTGCAAATTCATACCACTTACATTTAAGAGCGGGTTCTGAACTTGTAAAACAATTTGGCGGGATTCATGGCTGGATGAATTGGAATAAACCTGTATTAACTGATTCAGGGGGATTCCAAGTATTTTCATTAGCTCATTTAAGAAAAATTACTGAAGATGGTGTTGAATTTAGAGATCCTAAAGATGGTAAAAAACACTTTATTTCACCTGAAGTATCTATGGAAATTCAACAAAATATCGGTGCAGATATAATTATGGCATTTGACCAATGCGCACCATACCCTTGCGATTATAAGTTTGCGAAAGCTGCAATGGAAAGAACTCATAGATGGCTTGAAAGATGTATCAAAGCTAAAACTAATGATAAACAAGCTTTATTCCCAATTTGCCAAGGTGCATTCTTTGAAGATTTAAGAAAAGAAAGTGCTGAATTTGTTTCAAATATAGATGCAGTTGGTTATGCAATTGGTGGTTTGAGTGTTGGTGAGCCTAAGGATATAATGAATCATTTTGTTGAATACACAGCTCCATTATTACCTCAAAACAAACCTCGTTACTTAATGGGGGTTGGAACACCAGAAGACCTATTAGACGGTATTAAACGTGGTGTTGATATGTTTGACTGTGTATTACCAACAAGAAATGCAAGACACGGTTCTTTCTTTACTTGGGAAGGTAAAAAGCAGATTAAAAATGCTCAATATCAAACAGACTCAAGCCCTCTAGATCCGAATTGTAATTGTTACTGTTGTCAAAATCATTCTAAAGCGTATTTACGACATCTGTACAAATGTAACGAAGGAACTGCCCAAGCATTGATATCAATACATAATATTACATTCTTAGTAAACTTCTCTCAGCTTGTAAGACAAGCTATACTTGAAGATAGGTTTGAAGAGTTCTATAACGAGCACTATAATAATTTTGTTAAGTAATGTAAACATTTATAGCATGACTGAAATTAGTCGCCTGATTAATTACTTTTTATAAATAAAGTAAGAGAGAATACAATAATAAGGTGGCATTATTATGACTAGCGAACCAAATACAAATATTGGTTCTACATCAACCAATCAATCAACATATAATCTTCAAAATGACGAAATTAAATCTAAGAAAAAAATAAAAGACGATGTTCGTTTGATTTTATTTATGGATAAAAACCAAGCAGATAATCTTGGAATTGGTGATTTATTTAATAGATATGATATAAATAAAACTGGTGTGATTGAAACTGAAGAATATATAAATTACAAAACAGGTGCAGATCCAACAACAACCTATAAAAAGCCTACACAGGAAGAATCTGATAATTATTGGAATACACTTACTCCAAAAGGCTTCACTGAAGCAATTTCAAAAGGTTTCAAAGCCATGGGAATTGATGATGAAATTAGTAAAGCAATAGTTGAAATGCAAAATGGTGAGAAAAAAGATGTAAACACCTTAGCAAAAGAACATTTCAATATAGATTTAACACAATTTAAAACAGAAGAAGAAAAACAAGCTGCTTTTACTAAAGCATTAAAAGCAAAATATGATATTCCAGCGAGAAATAATTTAGCAGCCACAACTGAAGAACTATTAAAAAATGGTGAGCTAGATAATCCAATTAAAGAGGATGATTCTATCTATGTAAAACACTTGAAAAGAATTCGTTCAGGTGAATTCAATGATGACGAAAAAGAAATCAAAGGAGTAGATAGTAAGAGTTTAAATTCAAAACAACTTGCTGCTTATGCACGTAAAGCAACTGTAAAGGAAGAAATAGTTCAATTAAGTAAGTATTTTGCTCAAAGTGATGAAAAAAGCCAAAAATACTTAGTTAACAATATTGAAAACTTAGATGCAGTTGTTCAGACAGGTATGATTGGTGCTGCAGTATTATCAGCAAAGAATCGCTCTACAAGTGAAATGTATGCAAAATTATTAAATGATCAAGACTTACATCTTACTTCTGAATTCAGTGATAGAGCATATCAAATGGCAGTCAAAACAATGCAGTATCATTTAGATAGTGAAGAATCATTTGCATTTATGTTGAAAGAAGGCAGGTTAAACAAAACTGACCAACTTGCAGCATTCAAAATGTATGATGGAACAGAAAGAGAAAAGGTTGCAGATGGCATAATCACCCAAGAAGAATATGACAACAACTATGTAAATATTTATGCTGCAAATGCTTATAAAATTGAGCTAGCATCAGAAGCGTATAAAGAAGTTATCAATAATGCAAACGATACAAATCGTGCTGGTGCAATGAATATGTTGGCATCAAATGCATATCAAATCAAAGATGATGCACAAAGAAATGGTGCAATAAGTAATATTAAAAACTCTGGTTATTATAATGATGAAGTGCGCAATAATTTAGACCAAAGTTATGCTAAGAATATTGAGCAGAAATATAATACAACTAATAATACAAATAGTAATACAACTAGAGTTCAACCATCTTCATATCAAACTCAGCCAAATACAAATCCACTAAATTCAAATAATTATGAACAAATAACTAATTCAATTATTGAAAGTGATAATGACTTAGCAATCCAAGATTTGACAACAAAAACAATAAGCGATATTAATAAACCGGGACAAACAAAAACAGAACATAAATTAGGCATTCAAAAAGGAATGCGCATATTGACAACTCTTATTTCTAATAATAAGTTACAAAACAGTCCTTATGAAGGTATCGTACTTAATAAATTAAGTGCTTTACCAGCACCTACACTATTAAATATGTTCCTAAGTTCAAATGAAAAAGTTCAAACATATTTCTATAAAAACAATTTGTTAAATCCATTAACAATTGCAATGAACGCAACACATACAGAAATTTTAGATTTACCTGAAAATATTCAAAAACCAGTAATGATAATACGAAATGAAAATTATTTAAATAAACCAGAGATGGCTTAATTATTTAATAAATTCTTCATCAAAATATCCTGAGCGGTTATATTCAAAACCTTTTAGCTCTCCATTTTTGTTGTATTTAGGGTCAAAAATAACTCCGAACGCCTGACGCTTACCGTCTTTATATATACCGTGTTCTTCAGAATATTTTAGGGCATTCTTATTATACTGTCTTATGGCATCATAGGTTTCAAATGATCTTACAGAGCCTGTTCTTTGTTTTGATAAAGCTTTAGCCTCACCTATTCTTTGCCCCCATTCATTTACTTTTTTTACATCTTTGCCTGTAATTATATTTACATAGCTTTTCGTTTTGTCATAAACAGAACGAACTTTAGAAATAAATGAATAGTCTTTATCTCCTACGAAATGTTTTTTATCATATTTAAAAGTATCAACTAGATCCTTATTTCTATTTTTAAGATTTTTAGCACCGTTTAAATGTCTTACTAAATATCTTTCACATTTTCTCATATTTGCATCAGAGACAATACGTTGGCCCTCAGGTGTAAAGAAATAAACGTGAGTCGCAGCTCCAAAATTTAAGTTATTGTTGACATTATTATTCATTATGAATTATGACCTGTTTCCCATCTATGATCTAAGTTAGCTTTTTCTTGGTTTGCATTAAGTTTTGCTTTAACGATATTGTATGCTAAAACAGCAGTACCAACTACACCTGCAAGAACTTTACCGCCAAGTGATAATTTTTTAGGCGCATTTTTAGCAGCATTCTTAATTGCATTACCACAAAGAACAATACCTGCAGACAAAGAACCTAGAACAAGTCCTTTAGCAGTACCACCAACTATATGGAAAAAGTCGATACAACCTTTTCTAAAATTAATAAAACCGTCTTTTACACGTGTAAAGAAGCCTTTCTTTTTCTGAGGTTGCGCCTCTGAACAATCAATTGGTTTTCCGCAAGTTGGACAAACATGATGTTCACAAGTTGGAGCAGAAGTATTACTAGCTCGAAATGATGGTCTAACTGGACTAAAACTTACTGTCATATTTAACCCCTTTACACACTATCTATGCACTTATTTTAATACATGAAATAGAATATTTTTGCTAGTTTTAGGTAGTATATTAAGAAAATTTTACATATTTTTGAGCAGAAAATTATCATGTGGTAAAATACTTTCATAGTATAAAATTTATGTGGGAGAAATTTTAATGAATAGTACAGTTATAGTAGGCAGAGCAGGACAAGATGCTGAAATTAAATATTTTGAATCAGGAAAAGTAAGAACAACATTTTCACTTGCTGTAAACAGATGGGATTCAAAAACAAAAGCAGAAGTAACTGACTGGTTCAATATTGATGTATGGGATAAACAGGCAGAATTTGCTGGCGAATACATCAAAAAAGGACGTTTAGTAGCAGTAGATGGTAGAATCCAAACAAATAAATGGAAAGACGCATCAGGCGAAGAAAGAGAAAGATTCTTAATCGTTGCAAATAATGTAAGATTATTAGGTTCAAAACGAGACGCTGAATAATGATATTTTCAAACCAAATAGGAATAATAGCAGATGATTTAACAGGAGCAAATGATACTGCACTTCAATTTCAAAAAAGAGGTGTTAGTACTAACATTTTGCTTGATTATAACAATATAACCCAAACAACTACTGATATGTGCGTTTGGGCAGCATCAACTGAAACAAGAAATATTTCAAAAGAATTAGCTTGTCAAAAAGTTGAAGAAGCTGTTAAAGCAATCTCTACATCACTTAATGTTGAACATTTCTATAAAAAGATTGACTCAACTGTTAGAGGTAACATAGCTGTTGAGACTTTAACAATGATAAAAGTTCTAGAAATGGATGCAGCAGTTATTATTCCGGCATTTCCTTCTGAAGGAAGAATTACGGTAGGTGGGTATCATTTATTAAAAGGTATTCCAATTGGAAGAACAGAATTGGCACAAGACCCACATTCTCCAATTCTAGAATCACATGTTCCTACATTGTTAAAAAACCAATTAGGAGACCAACAAGATTTGGTTGCCCATATTGAATTAAAAACAATAATGAATGGTGCAGGGCCTATATTGATGAAAATTAATGAATTAATCAAAGCAGGCAAGAAATTAATTGTAGCTGATGCTGCATCAATCGTTGATATTGAACAAATTATTCTTGCAATTAATAAATCAAGTTTTAATATTCTTCCTGCAGGAACTGCAGCTGCAGCAAGTGTATTATCAGAAATATGGTTACCAGAACAAACTAGTTATGTCCCACACGTAATACCGAAACTACCAAAATTAATAGTTTCAGGCAGCGCAACAGCAACTAACAGTAACCAAATTGAAAAGCTTAAAAATACTGATGATTTTGATAATATTTATGAAATAGCGTTAACTGAAAAAAATATCCTTGAAGGTGTTCAAGATGATATGGTTGAAAATATTTTACTAAATCTAAACAGTGATAGTTCAACCGTTTTAGTTCACTCATCATATTTGGTTGATAATTTTGATGGATTTTCTGATGATTCCTTAAACGCAGGGCTTACAAGAACAAAATTTGCAAGTAGAATTACAGATTTCCTTGCAGAACTAACTAAAAAAATTATTGATAAGAAAAATGTAATGCTTGTAACGCTTGGGGGAGAAACATCTTACAAATGTTGCGAAGCAATTGATGCTCTTGAACTTGAACTTATTGATGAAGTTTTACCAGCAATCCCTCTTTGTATTGATAAAAAAGATCAGCTTATCATCACAAAGTCTGGAAACCTTGGTAATTCAGCAACTTTAGTTGACATAATCAAATATATTAACCGACATGAACAAATATCATAATAAAATAATAATAACAACAGGAGATTATAATGGAATTGGGGCTGAAATAACAGTAAAAGCACTCAATGAGCTTAATTTGCCTGTTGATGATATTGTAATTATTTCAAATAAAGACTTATTAACAGGTTTAAAAAAAGATTATGAAATTATCGATATTCCTGTAAAAAATCTTGAATATGGAAAATTATCAAAAGATGCAGGAGAGTTTTCTTTTCAATCATTAAAATTAGCTTGTGAACTTTTACCTAAAGCTATTGTAACAGCACCTGTATCAAAAGAAGCAATGCATTTGGCTGGGCATAAGTATAATGGGCAAACAGAAGTTTTAGAGCATTATTTATCAAATAATGGTGAAAAAGCTGAGATGTTATTTATTTCTGATGGGTTTGACGTATTTTTACTTACAAGACACTTAGCTTTAAAAGACATTAAAATCAGCAAAGAAATGGTTATTGATAAAGTTTTAAGATTACAAAAGTTTTATAATAGAAAAGTTAAGTTTGCTCTATGTTCACTTAACCCACACGCAGGAGAAGACGGAATTTTAGGCAGAGAAGAACTGGATACAATAATCCCTGCAGCAGAAGAATTACGAAAACTAGGTGTCGATATAACAAATCCAATGCCTTCAGATACATTATTTGTAGATGCAGTTCAAAACTACATAAAAGGAGAAAAAGCACCTTATGACTGCTATATCTCTATGTATCACGATCAAGGACTTATCCCAATAAAATCAGTTGCAGGCGATAACACCGTAAATACAACAATAGGATTACCTATTCTTAGAACATCACCATCACATGGTACCGCATTTGATATTGCTGGGAAAAATATTGCAAAACATCAATCAATGATTGCAGCAATTAAAGTGGCTTATAAGTTAGCAAAACATCAGGATCTAATTTCTTCATATCAACAAGTCTAAACTCTTTTGATTGAGAGATTAATGAAATAGTATCACCATCAAATGCTGATTTTGACGAATTATCATTCGCAATTTTAGGAGCAATAAATTGATATATCTTATCAGCATATCCTTCTTTAACAAAAGAACCCAATAATTTACCCCCAGCTTCAACAAATACTGACATAATTTTTCTTTTGAATAACTCTTCTAAAATAAAATCAATAGTTATTTTATCATTTTGTATAAATTCAATATGAGGGTATTTATCTCCCTCTGAAGGAGTTTTTTGTGTAAAAATATTTATTTTACCATTTTTAAATATTTGAGCTGATAAATCGCATTTTAGATACCTATCAATAACAATTTTTGTTTTGTGTTTCATCTCAGGATTATCAGCAAGAACTGTTGAAGATGATGTAAGAATTGCATCATATTTTGTTCTTAGTCTTCTTGCATATTTTCTAGCCTTATCGGATGTTATCCATTTTGAATCACCTATTTTAGTAGATATTTTCCCATCAAGAGTTGTAGCTGTTTTTAAAGCAATAAACGGTCTTTTTTTATTTATGTTTGTAAAAAAGACTTCATTTAATTCGTTTCCTTCTTCTTCTAGTACACCTTGAATCACTTCAATACCTGCATTTTCAAGTTTTTTAATTCCGCCTGAAGCAACAGGGTTTGTATCAATCGATGATATTACAACTCTTTTTAAACCTCTTTCAATTATTAAATCAGAGCAAGGAGGTGTTTTCCCATGATGGTTACAAGGTTCAAGGTTAACAATAAGAGTTCCGCCAATTGCAGCATCTTTATCTAATTTCAATAAAGCATCTCTTTCAGCGTGGTTTTCACCATATTTTTTGTGATACCCTTCTGAGATTTTGTTTCCAAATTTATCTAACACAACACAACCAACAAGAGGGTTTGGAGAAGTCTTACCTTCCGCCTTTCTTGCTAGCTTAAAACAAGTTCTCATATATTTAGAATAATTATCCATATTTGTATTCTACATTAAAAAATGATATTATAATATCACCAAAAAGAAGGGAGCAAATATGAAAATTACATACTTAGGACACAGTGCATTTGAAATCAAAACTGAAAAATCAAAAATTATTATTGATCCATACTTAGTATGCTTTCCAAACTACGACAGAGAAGGTATCACAGACATATTTGTAACCCACGGGCATGGTGACCATTTGGGAAGTGCATTAGATTTATCAAGAAAAACTGGTGCTAAAATTAATGCAGTATTTGAATTAGCAAACTATTGTTCTGCACAAAAAGCAAATGCAAACCCTGTTGGACTAGGTGCATGGATAGATTATCCATTTGGCCGCGCAATATTTTTACCAGCATTCCATTCAAGCTCAACACCTGACGGAAACTATGCAGGATGTCCAGCTGGAATATTGTTTGAAATCGAAGGCAAAAGAATCTTTCACGCAGGCGATACTTGCCTAAATTATGAAATGAAAGTTCTAAAGAAAGTATTTAAACCTGATATCGCTATGCTTCCAATAGGCGGTGTTTATACTATGGATATTGAACAAGCAACAATTGCTGCTGACTGGATTGGTGCAGACATAGTTATTCCAATGCATTACAACACATTCAATGCCATATCTGCAAATGTTGGTAAATTCGCTGCAGACGTTACTAAACAAGGTAAAGAAGTTAAATTAATGGCAGTCGGCAACGAACTTGTCATATAAATAGATGAAAAAGCCTTAATATAACTAAACAAAAATGGAAATTTTCCGTAGTGTCATTATATATAATAGTGTGAACTAGAAGGAAATTAAAAATGACACTCGGAGTTTATTCTAACAATTTCATTCCACGAGAAAAGTATGCAGTAAAAGACAGCACACAAAACACTAATGCTGATGCAGACGGACATAGCTCATTTTTAGAAGAATTCGTTCAAGATGAAGCAAAAGAAAAAAGACTTAAATCAGCATTAGAAAGAGAAGAAAAACAAGTTGAAGATTACTCAACACCTGACTACTTGATACCTTCTCACGCAAAAATAAGTGATTATATTGATAATTACTTATTAATCAATGCTGAACAAGTTGCTTGTACAAACATGACTCAACACTTAATAAAAAGTGACGAGTTAAAAGAAACTTTAGGATTTTTAAATACTCAAGCAGCAAAAACAATGTTTGAGAACAAAAAACGTCCTAATTTCGAAGAAAGCAGACGTATGCCACAGTTTAAGACTGGCATGTTGACATCAAGACCTGCAAATTTCTTTAGTACAGGTATTGATGGAAGTACAAACAATTTCTTTATGACTGGTAAACAATAATGAAAATCGAATTAGAAGCTGCACAATTCGGTTCAAATAATAAATGCAGTTACGATGATATACAGAATCTTTTAGAATTTGCTAAAGGTAACGGTATATCATCTGTTTGTATCTCAACAAATAATAAAAATGCTGAACAAGTATTAGGACAATGCCGAATTGACGACCTTGATATCACAACAAATACAATCCGAATAGATAATACTCTTTCAAGAAGCGATAATTTTGACAATTTTAGAGATGAATTCTATAAAACACAAAAAAGACTAGGCTATATTGAATTATATGGTTTAATGCTAAGTGCTGAAGATTTATTATCTCCACAGGGTTTAGCATTATGGGACTTAGCAACAGATTTTAAGGAAAAAGAATACGTTTATAATATTGGAGTTAGCGTTGATAATCCACAAGATTTAATCGATGTTATAGATACAGTTGATATTGATATTGTCCAACTTCCTTTAAACCTTATTAATCACAAGTTTATCGGACTATTGCCGGAATTAAAAAGAAAAGGGATTGAAATACATACCAATTCAACATTTTTACAAGGATTGTTACTCCTAAACGAATATCAGATACCGGAATATTTTAGAGAAATAAAGAATATTCTTACCAGAATACCAGAGCCTAAAATGGCCTATGCACTATCGTTTCCTAAACTAATAAAAGAGATTGATAAAATTATTATAGGTTGCTACACGTCTCAGGAGTTAGATACAATAATTGAGATGTATAACTATCCAACAGAAAATATTGATTACTCTGAATTTAGCGTAGCAAACGAAAAATTTTACACTCCTTCTATTATAAATAAGAAATGTAAATATATGTGAAAACAGACTTTATATTTAAAATTAATTCTGGTAAAATAAAATATGCAGAGAGTCAACCAATATAATCGTCTCGAAGGAAAAAAGGAGTGTTTAGTATGGTAATGTCTGTAAGCAGTAGCAGGCCTGCTGTTAGACCTGCAAAGACAGTACGAGAAAATACAATAGAAAAAGGTAAACAAGGTTTAGTAATAGGTGCAGTACTTGGCGCAGCAGAAGGTTTTACTCGTAAAAGCTGGTTATCAACTAAAGGCGAACCTAGCGATTCATTTGTAAAAAATGTATCAAAAGAAATGCAAAAAGCATTAAAACCAGAAGACAAAAGTGAAGTAACTAAAGTAAACAAATTCTTTGAAGCATTACTTGATTACAGAACTGAACCTTCTGAATTAAGAGAACGTATAGAAAAAAGTAAAGAATTATCAAATGCAGTAATAAAAAAAGAAGGTGAAACAACCCAAACTGCACTAGATAGAATCTTTGCTCAGGATAAACCTTTATTAAAACAAGAGTTAAGAGATTTACAAAACCGAACAACAATAGACAAAAAAGTAGATTTACATGCTGCAAAACAATTAGTAAAAACAAATTTCGATGCAAGCGCAAAGAAATTTAAACGCTCAGCAGACACATCAAAAGAAATGTTCAGCGTTATAAAAAAATCGATGCAAAATGTACGTCTAAAAAGAACTGGTAGAGATACCATTATTGGTGGTATATTGCTTGGAATAACAGGTATGTTAGTAGGCGCTACCCAACATAATTCAAAATCTAAAAAAGCATAAATAAAAAGGTTATTGATTAAGTTCAATAACCTTTTTTAATAAAGAAAGTAGCTCATAAGCCGTGTTCTGTTTCTCGATAATCATCTGTCTGGTATTATGATTACTCATAATCTCTAGCGATAATTTAGAAGTTGGCGGACAGCCTTTAAAACCTTCAACTCTATCTTGCATCCTATCTGGGTTTACCTAGCCGATACCTCTCGATATCGCTGGTGATGCTCTTACCTCACCGTTGCACCATCGCCTGTGAATTACTTCCATCGGCAGTCTAGCATTTCTGTGGCACTATCCACCGGCTCACGCCGTCCGGAGTTTCTCCGGAGATATGTCCTTGGATGCACGGACTTTCCTCACTTTTTCAAGCGCGATTATCCGACTACTTTCAGGATAATTATATAACAAAAAAGAGACTTAGGAGAGCCCTAAATCTCTTTTTTATAAACTCGAATAATAACTAAGCAATAGCTTCTTTTGCTTTTTCAACAACTAAAGCAAATGCTTCTTTATCATTAACTGCTAAATCAGCAAGCATTTTTCTATTAACTAAGATGTTAGCTTTTTTACAAGCATTAACGAATCTTGAGTAGCTCATACCTTGAGCTCTAACAGCTGCATTGATTCTAACAATCCAAAGACGACGCATATTACGTTTTGTAGCACGTCTATCTCTGTAAGCGTATTTTAAAGCTTTCATAACAGCGATATTAGCAACTTTAAATATTCTGCTTCTAGCGCCTTTGAAACCTTTAGCTAATTTTAATATTTTTTTGTGTCTGTTACGACATACATTTCCACGTTTTACTCTCATTGTTCAACACTCCTATCTTGAATACTTCTTGTAAGGTAACTCATAAGATACCAATTTTACTTGGCTATCAGCAATCGCGATATCTCCGAAAATTTTACGTTTTCTAGAGCCGGATTTGTGTTGAAGCAAGTGTCCGATACCTGCATGTCTTCTTTGAATTTTGCCTGATGCTGTTACTTTGTAACGTTTAGCAGCAGATTTGTGAGTTTTCATCTTTGGCATTTCTATTTCTCCTTTTTTATTCATACCGGATAGGCATACCAACGCACTATATCTCGGTTAATTTCTATTGTACGGGCTAAATATATAAATGCAAGGGGGATAAATGTATGGGCTAGTAAATAATTGTTAAAAATATATTGTGAATATTTTTTTTATGATAAAATATCCTTATATTAAATGGAGTAAGAAATGATTACAATAAAAGATGTAGAACACGTTGCAAAATTAGCAAGATTAGAGCTAACAGAAGAAGAGAAACAAAAATTTACTACTCAATTGGGTGATGTTTTAAAATATGTTGATCAAATGAATGAAGTTGATACAACAGGGGTTGAACCAATGGCTCACGCAATTGACTTTGTGAACGTTATGAGAGATGACGTTGTTAAATATGAACAAACCAAAGAAGAACTTATGAAAAATGCTCCGAGTGAAGAAAACGGATTTTTCAAAGTTCCAAAAATAAATTAAGAGAGATAACGAGGGACTTGTTCCCTCTTTTTTTATGCTATATGTGCAGTAGTTGGATAATTATTACAAAATAACATTTATTTAAAGGGGAGTATGTTATGACAAAATTTATATTTATTACAGGTGGTGTAGTAAGTTCATTAGGGAAAGGTATTATTGGTGCATCTTTAGGACGTTTATTACGTTCAAAAGGATTCAGTGTAGCTATTCAAAAATTCGACCCTTATATAAATGTTGACCCTGGAACAATGAGCCCATTCCAACACGGAGAAGTTTTTGTTACTGATGATGGTGCAGAAACCGACCTTGACTTGGGACACTATGAAAGATTTATTGATGCTAATTTCAGCCAAATCAGTAACGTTACATCTGGTAGTGTTTATCAAACAGTTATTAATAAAGAACGTAGAGGCGATTATTTAGGCGCAACTGTTCAAACTATTCCCCATATTACTAACGAAATTAAATCAAGAATTATAAAAGCACAAAAACATTTTAATACTGATTTCCAAATTATTGAAATCGGCGGAACAATTGGTGACATTGAGAGTTTGCCATTCATTGAATCAATTAGACAATTCAAAACAGAAGTTGGCGTTGGAAACGCTATAAATGTACACTGTACATTGTTACCATATTTACCAACTTCAGGCGAATTAAAAACAAAACCATCTCAACACAGTGTAAATGTTTTAAGAAGTTATGGTTTACAACCGGAAATTTTAGTTTGTAGAACATCAAAACCAATTCCAAAAACAGAAAAAGAAAAATTAGCTTTATTCTGTTCAGTTCCAAAAGATGCGGTAATTGAATGTCGTGATATGAAATCAATTTATGAAGTTCCACTAGTTTTAGAACAACAAAACTTCGCAGAAGTTGTTCTTAAACTACTTCAAACACCTGATAAAAAAGCAAATTTAAAAGAATGGGAACAACTTGTTGAAAGAATTAAAAACCCTAAAAAGACAATTAAAATAGCTATTGCAGGCAAATATACAAAACTATCTGACGCTTATATCTCAGTTGTTGAATCATTAAAACACGCAGGCTACAAAAACGAAGCAAAAGTTGAAATTAAATGGATTAATTCAGAAGAATGCAACGATTACAACGAATGCAAAAAAATGCTTGCAGATGTACAAGGTTTAGTTGTTCCTGGCGGATTTGGAGTAAGAGGTATTGAAGGAAAACTTAATGCTATCAGATATGCCAGAGAAAACAATCTTCCATTCTTAGGAATATGTCTTGGTATGCAATGTACAGTAATCGAATACGCAAGAAATGTTGTTGGATTGAAAGATGCTAATTCAAAAGAATTTGATGAAGGTGCAACTTACCCTGTAATTGACTTAATGACAGAACAAAAGAACGTTAAAGGTTACGGTGGTACAATGAGACTTGGTGCTTACGACTGTATAGTTAAAAAAGGTTCAAAAGCTGAAAAAGCTTATGGAGCAACTAAAATATCTGAACGTCATAGACACAGATACGAAGTTAATAATGAATTTATTGACAAAATCGCAGATGCAGGTTTGGTATTCTCAGGCATGTCACCTGATGGAATGTTAGCAGAAATGGTTGAATTACCACAAAACGACTGGTTTGTAGCGGCACAATTCCACCCAGAATTCAAATCAAGACCAAATAGACCACACCCATTATTTGTTGGTTTAATTGATGCAGCTTGCGAAAGAGTTTAGGAGATATCTTATGAGTGACTTAAAAATTTATTTAGATAAAGATATTGATACAAATTTAATAAAAACAAAAAAAATAGCAGTAATTGGCTTTGGTTCTCAAGGATACGGTCAATCAATGAATTTAAGAGATTCAGGTTGTGATGTTATCCTAGGGCTAAGACAAGGAGGGGTTTCTGATACAAAAGCTAAAGATTACGGTTTAACAACAATGCCAATTGCAGATGCTGTTAAACAAGCCGATGTAATTCAAGTTTTAATTCCTGATGAAATCCAAGCTGAAGTTTACGAAAAAGAAATTAAGCCTAACTTAAGAGCAGGGCAATATTTAATGTTTGCTCACGGGTTTAATATTCACTTTAATAAAATTGTTCCACCAAGTGATATAAACGTAATAATGGTAGCACCAAAAGCTCCTGGACACACAGTAAGAAGTGAATATGTTCAAGGTAAAGGGACTCCATCATTAATTGCTATTTACCAAGATGTAACAGGTGATTCAAAAGAAGTTGCCCTATCTTATGCAGCAGCAATAGGCGCTGGTCGTGCAGGAATTATTGAAACAACATTTAGAGAAGAAACTGAAACAGATTTATTCGGAGAACAAGTTGTTTTATGCGGTGGTTGTACAGCACTTATCAAGGCTGCATTTGAAACATTAGTAGATGCAGGATATTCACCTTATATGGCATATTTTGAAGTTTGCCACGAATTAAAATTAATCGTTGACCTAATCAATGAGGGCGGAATTGATGCAATGCACTATTCAATCTCTAATAATGCAGAATATGGAGATTTAACAAGAGGTCCAAGACTTATTAAAGCAGAAGTTAAAGATGAAATGAAAAAAATCTTGAAAGATATTCAAGATGGAACTTATGCAAATGAATTTATGGATGAAATCAAATCAGGGGCAAAAAACTTCCAAAAACTAAGAGATGCAAATAATAATCACCTAATAGAAAAAGTAGGTGCAGAAATAAGAAACTCTTTTAGCTGGGGTAAAGAAAAAATCCTTGATAAATCAAAAAACTAAAACATATTAAAATAAAAAAACATTAACAAAGGCTCTATTAAACATAGGGCCTTTGTTAATTTATGTAAAGATGTAAGTTATATTACTAAAGATTTTAATAAAACATCCGTTTACACAAAATAATTAGGAATAAGTGTATATGAGGTGTAGTAATGGCAGAACAATCATTTAAATTAAAAAATTCTCAAACAGGAAATTATTGGCAAATTAAAAATGGTAAAAGAGTTTATTTCAATAAAGACGGAAAACAAATAGATGAAGCTATTTTCTTAAAATCAGAAAATGCCAAAATTAATAAAGACGGCAAGATTCAATCAAACAAGATTTATATAAAAGGTTCAACATCAGGTAGATATTACACAATCGAAAATGGTGTTAGACATTACTACGCTGCTAATGGTGTTGAAATAAAAGAATCATACTTCTTTGAAAAAGAAGGTATTAAAAAGAATGCAAAAAATCAACTTGTAAAAGTAACAACAAATAATAATATTCAAAAGAAATCAGCACAAAATATTGCTAAAAACTTAAAAAAAGCAACAGATGGCAGGAACGATAATGATGCAATAAAAGCAGAAATGGCAAAAGTTGATAATGCTGAAGAGTTACAAGAATTAGAAAAACAATTGGCAGCGGCTGGATATAAAGCAGATGACATGTATTCATCTGTTGAAAAATTCTTATATAAAGAACTTTCTGATAGCAGTACATTTGATAATTCATTTGACTATTTGGAAGAATTAGTTCAAAAATGGATTCAAAATGGAACATTAAAAGGAGACGCTGCAATAAAAGCTCAAGCAAGACTTGCTGCTAGAATTATAAGAGATGGCGGCGACGGAATGGGTACAGATTGTGATGAAATAAAACGAGGAATCCATTTAATAAAAAATCCAAAAACAACAGGTAATATAGCTCAAGACGAAGCTAATGCAAAAAAAGTTTATCAAGAAGTTGAAAAAATAATAAAAAATGCCCACGGTGAAACTTTAGAACAATATTTAGATGACGAAATGTGGGACGGAGAAGTAAAATACCTAAGAGGAATAATGGCACAGAATAGTGCTGTACAAGGTCAAACAAAACAACAAGCTATTACTGATTTAGTTATAGAAGCTGTTAACGGTGCAGGAACAGACGTTGATGCATTAAAAGAAGCATTAAAAGGTATCAAATCCCCAGAGGATAGAAAAGCAGTAAATAATATGCTACAAAAATACTGCAAAGAAAAAGGTATTAATGCTCAAATAAAAGGACAACATGCATTACAAGCAATAATGTATGATGAATTAGACGGATTTGCAGGCATCGGAACAAACCATGAAGAAATCCGTAAATTTAATGAAATGCTAATTTCTCAAGGAGCATATACAAAAGATGAAGCAAATACCATAAGAGCAGAACAAGCAGCATTACAAATCCTTGAAGGAGACATTGACAACATAAAAGATGCAGTAAAAAACATTAAAGATAAAGACGTTTTAAAAGCAGTAAACACACTTTTAACAACAAAAGGCTATCAAAACCTTGATGACTTCCTAGCTAAAAAAGGAAAAACTCAAGAAGAAAAAGATATCACTAACGGTATTTTAGCAAGCAAAAAGCTTTTATCCGATGAAAAAGCTGCAGAAGTAGCGACAAGATTATTACAAAACAAAGATTACGATACAAGAGCAATCGGTGTACAAGCAATCCGTTCAACAAAAGTAGCACAAGAAGTTGATAAACAATTAAAAGCTAATGGTAGCTCATTAGCAAAAGTAATGAAACAATTCAACGAAGAAAAAGAAGAATACAAAACAAAAGCTGCAATTTGGGATGGTTTAGCTTATGTAATTGGTGAAGCAGAATATATCTCAGACCAATACAGAGAAAATACTGATATGTCAGATACATTATATTTAGCATCAGAAAAAACTCAAGAAATCCCAGAAGACAAAAAAGCTGCATACAATATTGCAATTAATAAAATGGAAGCAGACTTAAATAGTCTTAAAGAACAATACCAAGATGCATTAGACAATCAAGGTATTGTATCAGGAGCAGTAAACTATTTAGAATCAAGATTCAATATTGGAACAACAAGAGATGATATTGAAGCAAGAATCGAACACGATGAAGAAACAGTAAGACTATTAAAACTTGCAGCAGAAGGCAAATTAACAAAACTTGTTGATGGAAAAGAAGTTCCAGTAAGTTTTGAAGAAATATTCAAAGAAAGACAATCTGAATTTGTTACTGCAAACGCAGCATCAATTTCAGGAGCAAAAAATGCAATTAATGGCAAAGAAACAACTGAATTTAACGCAGATAAAGTTAAAAATGTAGCTGATCAAGGTAATAAAATTGCAGCTATGAACATAGCAAAAGATTATATTGCTGACAGTTGGAACGAACTTAATAACGGTATTAAAACAAAAGATAACAACGATTTAAGTGCTGGTATAATGAGCACACTTGATAAACTATCTAAAATGACAGGTAAAGAATGCAACCTTAATAATTTTGGATTAAAGTATGAAAACGGTAATATAGTTGACGCTTCAGGTAACGCAGCTAGTACTGAACAATTATTAAACATCGCTAATCAATTAAAAACAAGCTTATCTGAAGTATCTAAAGCCTTATTCAACAAAGATATACCTACAAATACAAATGATATTTCAGAATTTTTAGAAGATGGTTATGAAGACCAATTAGAAGCATTTAAAGAAGAATATAGAGCCGCATTTGGTCAAACTGCTACTGATGAAATGATAGAAAACTATTTAACAACAGTTAATACAGGTACAATGGTTGTTAATATTGGTGTAGCAATAGGAGCAACAATATTAACCGCAGGATATGGTTCATTAGCAATATTTGCAGCAGTTGGTGGTACATCTGCAGCATTAAATACACTAGAACATTCAACAGATGCAAACGGTTTAACCAATACTGAGTTAACAACAGATTTAGAACAAGCAGCTTGGGACGGCGCATTAGGTGCTATTGGCGTTAAAGTTGGTCAATATGCAGAATCATTTGCAACAAGCGCTAAAGTATTAGGCAACCGCACAAAATGGGTAAGCAAAGTAACAGGCTTAAGCGAAAAAAATGCAGAAAAAGTTGCACGTTGCATCGCAAGAGTTGAAGCAGCAGGCAGAGAAATCACAAGCGATACAGTTCAATCATTAGTACAACAATTTGCTATGGAAGGTGAAATTGATGTAACTGATCCTAATTTCATTCGTGCAATGCTAATGTCTGCTGGATTTAATACTGTTGGACATTTAAAATCAGGTTTACGTTCAAATTCAAAAGTTAACAGCCAGCCTGACGTAGATGGAAATGCTCCAAAAACACCTAAAACTGGAGAATACAGAGCAGAACTTACCCCTGTTGCAAAACCTGAACAAGCTGCTACAAAAGAATTCAAAAATAGTATGAAACAACTACAAGAATCAATTAAGAGTGGAAATGGTAATACTATTGGAGAACTTATTAATACAAACCCAATATTCTCATTATACAAAAATCAACTTGAAGGACTTGAAGATTTCCGTATAGTAGATTTACAGTCAAGCCCAAGTAATTTAGGTCGTCATATTGGAGATAAAAAAGAAATTGCTCTCAATATGAAAGCCTTATCAAAGAATGATGAAGCTTTTGTAAATACACTTATACATGAAGCAGAACACGCAAAACAATACAAACAATATATTAATGCAAAACAAAACCCACAACTTCCTGAAAATGCAGAATATATCAAACAATATGAAGCGATGGAAAAAGCAAATAATGCAAGAGCTCGCTACTATACAAAACATAAAAAAGTTATAGATAATTTCATAGAAAACGGCAAAACAAAAAATCTTTATGAACAAAGAATTGTGAATGAATATAAAAAATTGTATAATAAATATAAAGATTGCCAATTAGAAAAGAATGCAAGAGTAAAAGGTGATTCAGAACAAACTGCATATAAAAATAAAAAAGAGGAGATATTAAATGGAGAAAGATCAAACAACAGAACTGAACGAGTTTCTGAAGGAGATAAAACAGGACATCAAGACAGGCCTGTGGGATCAGATGCACGGGACAAATCTGTTGAACAAGGAGAACAACGAGCAGACGGAACAAAAGAAACAAAAGTAGAACAAGAAAATGTTAAGCCAAATGCTGAAAATAATACAAGTAATGATTCTCCTATTTATACCGTACCAAAAGGAGGAAAAGAAGTTGCTAGTGATATAGGCAATGGTATTACTGAAATTAATGTTTTTGATAAAAATGGTAAAATTGTAAAAACAGTACATAAAAATAAAAATAATAAAGTAACTGAAGTCATAGACTTAGATAAAAATGGTAATCCTGTTAAAACAACCAAATTCGATAGCAAAGAAAGAATTAAATCGACAGTAGAACAAACTGCTAACGGTAGAATTGAAACATCATATAATAAAGGTGAACCAGAAAAACGTAAGGTAATTGATACAACAAACAAAACTGTTACCACTGAAATTAAAACAGATAAAGGCTGGGAGACTAAAAAAGCTCTTAAAGCTAGAATTTCAGATGGAATAACTAAAATAAGAGATATAGCAGACTACCATAAAATAACAAAATTAATTAAAAAATTACCAAATAAAGCTGAACGTAGAGAATTATACCAAAAAGCAAAAGATGCAGTAACTAATCTATTCAAAAATGGAAATACTCGTATCAAATCATTAGTTAAAAAGACAGAAATTGGTCCAAATGGTGAGCAAATAATTCATACAAGTCGCATTCATCCGAAAGAAAGAACTGTTATTAAAACTAGTAACGGCGAAAAGACAATTGAAAAATTTGATAAAAAAGGTAGATTAATATCTAGAGAACAAGTAGGAAAATCTTTTGAAGAAATTGAATACAAGACAAAGAACAAAGCAGTAAAAACAATTAAAGATTCAGAAGGAAAAACTACTGGTACAGAAAATTATGTATATAATAAAGAACTAGGAACTTTCGTAAATACAAAACCAGCTAAAGAATCAACTGCAAAAGAAGCAGTATTCAAAGATATGGATGGAAATATTGTAATTAAACGTAAAGGAACTAAAGATAATTATGAATATTATAAGAAAAATGGTAATAACTTTGATAAGTTAGATAACAATCCATTTGAATTAAAAAGAACAACCCAAAGAAAAGGTAATAAAGAAACAGTACGTGATGAAAACGGTCAAATAGTAGAAAAAAGATATTATGATGATGAAAATAATGTAAAATCAACATCATTCTACGAAAATGGCAAATTAGTACGCAAAACATACAAAGAAGACGGCAAAGACATCACAGAATTCTATAATCCAAAATTGTCAAAATCAAATCCAGAAAAAATGGAAATCCGACATCAAGTATCAGGCGAAAGTAGATTAAGCGAAACTAGATACATGGATACTAAAACTGGTCGCGCAAAAACTATTGATACAATGTACAATGATGGAAAAACAATTCATACAAGAAAAGAAATCTTTGGCAAGAAAGAATACGTAGAAATTGAATACACAAGAGAAGGCAAGCCAAGCAAACTCTATACATTCAAAAATAACAAAAAACAAGTAACATACGAATATAATGCAAAAACAAAACAATTTGAAGCATTAGATGAAAATAAAAACATAATAGGAACAGCTAAATATGATAAAGATAACCATACATTCAAAGAATTTGATAAAGATGGCAAAGAAATTAAGGCATTAAAACAAACAGATAATGCAGAAATGAAACAAGCAAGACGTAAAAAAATAGCAGAAGGCGCAGCAGCAACTGTTGTTATTGGTGGCGTAACTGCAGCAGGTATGTATTATATGAATACAAATAACGAACAAGAAGCTAGCATACCTGAAGTAGATACAACAATAGAACCCAAAGAGGTGAAAGAAGAAAAACCTGAGGATAAAAAAGAAGAAGAAAAACCTGAAGTTAAAAAAGGAGAAGAAAAACCAGAAGTTAAAGATGAAGAAAGCGATGATGATAAAACTAAAAAAGAAACAATAAATCTAAATATCGCAGCACCACCAACTCCAATAGACTTAATAAAAGCACAAACACCTCCTGAATTAGATATCAAACCATTAAAGATAGATCCAGTAAAAATAAATCCAATAAATGTTGAACCTAATACAACACCAGAAGAAAAGCCAACAATCAAAAATCCAATTAATGGCAGAGATGAAGAAACAGGAGAAAAACGAGAAATCCAATCACATGAAAGAATGACAATTACACAACATATTGAACAAGCCAAGAACGAAGAAGATATCAAATTAATCCAAGAAGAAATGCGTTCATTCAAAAAATTCGAAGGAAGACGTAATCTACGTAGAGCCCTAAGAGCAAAACGAAAACTTCTTAAAAAACCAGAATCAGAACGCAGAGAAAACAGATACGAAAAGAGAATGGAGAAAATTGAGAACTCTAAAGTTTATCAACAAGACTTAATCAAAACACAATATGATTATACAGAACCACCAAAAGATGAATTAGACTTAGGAGATGATACATTCTTAGCATAAGATAAATGATAAAATAAAAGGGACTGGAAAATAAAACCAGTCCTTTTTAATTAAACCAAAATAAAAGGCTGATAAAATATCAGCCTATTTAATATACATTTACTTACATTTACTTAAACTTACCTAATTCCCATCAATTAGTAATTAATCGAGTAAAGCATCAAGCAACTCAGCATTTCTTTGAGCATAAGCTGATGTTCTTACACGATTTCTATGAATATATGTTCTCAATGCTTCACGAATTAATTCAGAACGTGAACGATTTTCATTTTCTGCTACGTTATCGATTTCGTCTAAAAATCTTTCTGGCATTGATATTAAAACTCTTGACATAATTAAATTCCCTTTATTTTTTGTATAAGATATTACTCTTAGTTCCCGCTTACATATATACAAAGTATTTAAAATAAAAAAAGTTGCTAATTTTAAATATCCCAAGTTACAAATGTTAACAAATAACAAAAAATCCTTGTTTGTAGTACGATATAGGAAGTTAATTCATTCGGGAGGGAATAATGTTTAGTACAGAAATACATTATGAAGTAGTTTCGTTCTCTGTTGGAGATACAAAAGCTGGAACTAAAATGGGAAAACTTCAGCTAAAAGATCCAGCAACAGAGGCTGTACTTAACTGCGTACTTTGGGAAGAAGCCCTTAACAGAATGGATTTAAAACTATTCAGAATCGGAAACATAGTAAGAATAGTTACTGCATCATTTAATGAACGATTCAATAACTGCTTAATCACTTCGCTTGAGCTAATCAAAGAAGCAAAAATGGGATTATCAGAAGAAGAAAGAGAAACAACTTATAACGAAATTATCTCTTATATTAATTCAATAACAGATGTCGAATTAAAAAACTTTATATTAAACTTCTTCGAAGAGCATTCAGAGAAAATAAAAGTTTCTCCAGCAGCAAAAACTATGCACCACAACTACATCGGTGGGTTATTAGTGCATACTCTTGAATGTATAAAGATTGCAGAAGCTAATATGCAAATATTATTCCAAGATATCAATAGAGATGAAGCAATTGCAGCTTGTATTCTTCACGATATCGGAAAGATTTTTGAATACACAATTGATACTGAAAATGGAATGATTGATTATGATGACAAGTTCCAAAAAGAATGGATTACCCATTCTCAATATGGATATTCAATGTGTATGCTAAATGGATTTAAACGTGTAGCAAAAATGATTGCAGCACACCACGGAAGAATCGATTGGGGTGCAATCATTGATTTGAATGAAAAAGATTTAGAATCATACGTTTATTTCATTCATCACGTTGATGATTTATCAGCGAAATACGGTAAAACTAGCGTTACAATGTTATAGTAAGAAAGGAAAGTATGAAAGTTAGTGTTAAAGTTCCGGCGACATCAGCAAATTTAGGTCCGGGGTTCGATTGTTTAGGTCTTGCATTACCTATATATAATACGGTTACTATTGATGAAACAGTGTTACCAGGAACTGGAGTTGAAATAAACATACTTTCTCAAGATGAAAATTTTGATGATTTAATCATTGACCATATTCCAAGAGATGAAAATAGTGTTGTATATAAAGCAGTAGAACTATTATACAATTCAATTGGTCAAACACCTTCAGAATTAAAGATTAACATTCAAACCTCTATTCCAGTAACAAGAGGTTTAGGAAGTTCAGCAGCAGTAATTGTAGGTGCATTAGTTGCAGCAAACCACCTTTTAGGGAACCCAGCTGATGAATCTGCGCTATTATCAATTGCAACAGAAATTGAAGGTCACCCAGACAATGTTACACCTGCAATTGTTGGAGGTTTAGTTTTATCTTCTCAAGAAGATGATGGAAGTATTCTTTATAGAAAAATAGAATGGCCTGATGAATGGGCAATTACTGTTTGTATTCCTGATATTGAATTAGCAACAGAAATTTCCCGCTCAGTATTACCAGAAAATGTACCTATGCAAGATGCTGTATTCAATGCAAAAAGAATGGGTATGTTTATGTTAGCAATCAACAATATAGATGCAGAATTAATGAAATCTGCACTTACAGATAAATTACATCAACCATATAGAGCAAAACTTGTTCCTTGGATGAACGATATCAATGATGCAATTAAACACGATGAAGATATCTTCGGTTGTGTATTAAGTGGTGCAGGCTCAGCGGTTTTAGTTATTTCTAAACAATCAGCAGCTGACAGAGCTAGAGCTAAAATAGCTGAAGTTATGGAAAACTTAAGTGTTAAAGCAGAAATTAAGACTCTTAAAGTTGAAAACCAAGGTGCAACAATTATTTCATAGTGTTAAATCTAAGTATTCTTCAGGTAAAATATTAAACTTTTTTATTAGATATTTTGCAATAACACTACGTTTTAAAAATGCGCGGGGGATACCCTTCCTCAGATGATTAACTGCCGCATCCCTATTCCAAGTAGTATAATCTGACGTTAGTTGCATATCTTTATACTCTTGTAATAGTTCTTTGGTTTCATCAACACTTGGATTATTCATAATTGGAACTGACACTTTTTTATCAAAAGTTTTTTTATTAAAACCTTGTTCTTTTATATGTTCTTTATCTGTTATATGTGGAGGTTGCAATTTGTGACATTCATTGTTTAATTTTTTGTCTTTTAATGTGAGATTATCTAACATAAATTCATAATAGTTATGGCTTCCTCTTTTACTTTTGATAATATTAGATTTTTTAAGATCCTCAATTGCTCTAACAACTGAATAACGTGAAACTCCTATACATTTAGCTATTGTAGTTTGTTTAGGAAATACAAATTTTTTCTGTGGGTTATAGCATTTAGATAAATACAACAATACTAATTTTGATACTGGGGAAATATCAAAATTAAATAAATTTGATAAAATATAATTTGTTAATTGATAAGAGGTAATCATACGCAAATTATACATAATATAGAGTAATCGTGTACAATATTACATACAACTTAATATCTTAATTAAATTAATTAGTTTTATCTTGATAAAATATCAACAATAGCAAGTGGAATATATTTCAATAAATCACTAGCCAAAACAGAATACTCAGTTAGCATACTTGATGCGATTTCACCAGTTCTACCGTGCAAATATACACCTAACTTAGCTGCTTCAAAGTTTGGCATACCTTGAGCAGAAAGACCAGAGATAATACCTGTTAATACATCACCAGAACCAGCTTTTGCCAATGCTGAATTCCCTGTATCGTTGATATAAATTTCCATATCTTTAGAACAAACAACTGTACTATGTAGTTTTAAAACAGTTGTACAATTATATTTTTTAGAAAGCTTTTTAGCGTAATCAACTGGTTTTTCAAGAATTTTTTCTACATCAACTTTTAATAATCTTGATGCTTCCATAGGATGTGGCGTAATAATTAAATTTGCAGGAAGCTTAGTAGGTTTCTTCTTAGCCATTAAATTAAGGCCGTCAGCATCAATAATTACAGTCTTATCAGTACCAGCCAAAGTTGAAATTATTGACTTAAATAGAATTGATGTTCCTGTTTCAACTGATAATCCACAACCGATTGATACAACATTAAATTTTTCAATCGCCTCTTTTACATTTGCAATTGGGACATATACAATATCAGGAGATAAATTAGCAACAATATTCATTGATTTTGGAGAACCTGATAATGCAACATAACCGCAACCAACTTTTAATGCAGAAATCGATGACAAATAAGCCGCCCCTGAATAATTTTCAGAACCTGCAATATTTAAAACTTTTCCAAATGTCCCTTTATTAGAAAACTCAGGACGCTCAGGCATCTTAAAGTCCATTTTGTCTTATAACCTCATAAGCTGTTATCGCAACTGAATTTGAAAGATTTAAACTTCTTTGACCTTCTCTCATTGGGATTGTAACTGCATTTTTATCAGTAACATACTTTTCAGGTAACCCTCTTGTCTCAGGTCCAAACACGATAAAATCGCCATCTTGGTACTTTATATCTGTATATAATCTATCTGTTTTTGTTGTTAAGTAATAAAAATTTGCATCCGGGAACTCAGCAAAAAGTTCGTCCATAGTATCAACTTTGTGTAAATCAACACTATCCCAATAATCTAATCCGGCACGTTTCGTATATTTACTACTCAATGAGAATCCCAATTTACCAACAAGATAAAGGCTTGCACCACAACAAGCACACAATCTTGCAATATTCCCTGTATTTTGAGGGATTTCTGGTTCATATAAAACTATGTTTAATTTATTTTGTTTCATTGATAACGTATTTAGCCTCAATAAGTACTGGTAAACCTCTTACTACACAGAATACAATTGCAACAACAGCTAACCAATAACCGATTTCAAATATCAATTCAGAATGAGGAATATTTGGAATATTTGCTGCAATAATTACAATAAATGCTAAAACTTTAGCTACTGCGTAAGTAATTCTCATAAATTTTGAACCTGTAATAAATTTACAGATTGGACTTACTTGCATTACAAAATGAGTTAAACCTTTTTCCATATCCGCACTTCTGATTGTGTCTGTTATAAAACCTCTAGTAATTGCAATAAGTGGGAATAAAATAGATAACCAGCCCATCACTGCGAAAAAGATCCAGTAAGAATTTTCTACAATTCTATCACTCATAATATCTAATAACGCACCAAACTTTGATTCTTCATGCAATAAACGAGCAAGAAATCCATCAAGACCATCTAAAGCAAATGCTAATATTGTAAGAACTAAAGCCCATACATAAGCTGAAACTGAACCAGTTGTTGTCATCATTAAATATAGAGCAATAAACATTAAAAATACTCTGAATATAGTCACAAAATTTGCCATAAAATACCTCTTATACTTTACCTTATTTTATTGATTACTGAAACTGTTTAGTTCTAGAAAGAGCAAAATGTCTTTCATTTAATGCATTAACTTTTGCACCTAACATAACTCTTTCTGCTTCTTCTAATATTTTAGTAACCATAAAACCATTATCCCCATCTGAACGAGCCTTTGTATGGTTTTCAATACAACTTACAAAATGTTGACATTCAAGTTTTAATGGTTCAATTTCTAAATAATCTAGAGGAATATCTTTTACAGCACTTCCTGGTTGATTATCGTATAATTTTAATTTGTTTTCAGCAACTGTATCATCTAAAATTGCAGTAGCTTTTGTACCTCTAACAAGTAGAGTAACGTGTTTTTGAGGAGTAATCCAACTATCTGAAATATATCCGATTAAACCATCTTCAAACTCTATACCAATATGAGTTATATCCATAATAGTATTATCTTCAGTTGAGCAACCTAGAGCAGATATTACTTTTAATGGAGCCTTGCCTGTTACATAAGAAATCATAGAAACATCGTGTGGAGCTAAATCCCACATTACACTTCTATCATTCTTGAAGTAATTTACATTTAATCTATCTGATTGAGCATATACGATATCACCCAACTCACCTGCTTCGATTAACATTTTTAATCTATTAACTGCTGGGTGGTAAAGTAGAAGGTGACCAACCATTAAAACAAGGCCTTTTTCGTTAGCTAATTCCATTAAATCTTTAGCTTCTTGAGCAACAGTTGAGATTGGTTTTTCAACGTATACATTTTTTCCTGCTTCTAATAATTTTTTAACAATACCATAATGAGTATGGCTTGGAGTAACAACTGTTACACCTGTAATTTCTGGATTATCAATAATTTCTTGCATATCAGAAATTACATTAATATCTGGATAAAGTTCTTTAATTTTTTCACGAACCTCTGCATCCAAATCACATACTGTATGTAAAACATTTAAATTATAGAAATTACGGACAATGTTTTTTCCCCACATTCCGTAACCAATAACTGCAACTTTTGCACTACTCATTCTCAACTTCCCTCTTATCTAGTTAAATCTATTTACTTAATTATAGTATGTTAAAAAAAAGATTACAAGCTTAATAAGCCTATTTTAAGCATTTGTTTACTTACCTAAAATAATGTTATCAATTAATCTTACACCTTCAACACGACAAGCTATAAGAACCAATGTATTATCATCAGCTGTTGTCTTATCTTCTAAATCATCTTTATCGACAAACTCTAAATATTCCATATCGTGTTTTTCAGTTAAAAATGAAAACGCAGTTTCTTTTAATGCATTAACATCTGTTATACCTTTATCATAGCAAGCTTTTATGTTATTCAAAATTTTTGATAAAACTAAAGCTTCTTTTTTGCCGTCTTCTGTTAAATATTTATTTCTTGAACTTAATGCCAAGCCAGATTCTTCTCTTACGATAGGACAAGGGATTATTTCAACATTGAAGTTCAAATCTTTAACAAATTTCTTTATAATAACTAACTGTTGAGCATCTTTTTGACCAAAGAAAGCACAATCAGCTTGTGTTATATTGAATAATTTTCCAACAACTGTACAAACTCCGTCAAAGTGTCCTACACGAGATTTTCCACATAATTTGTCTACATAGAAAAATGGAGGAACAATGTATGCCAATGTGTCATTAGAAAGTCTTTGACCTTTTCCATACATTTCATCTGGAGATGGCGCAAAAACTAAATCAGCACCAATTCCTTCTGCCAATTTAACATCTTCATCTAATGTTCTAGGATACTCAGCATAATCTTCGCCAGGACAAAATTGAATTGGGTTTACAAATACTGAAACTACTACCTTATCACAAGTTTCAACTGCTTTTTTGATTAAGCTGGCATGTCCTGCATGCAATGCTCCCATTGTTGGAACTAATCCTATTTTTAAACCTTCTTTTTTCCACTCCCTAATCTTTGATTTTACTTCATCAATCTTATGAACTAACATTTTACTTCCTCTTTTTTTATTTGAAATACTTCACTTTCTGATGGGAAACTCCCCTCTTTCACATCTGAAACATAATTTTTAACTGCATTTGTTATTACATCTTTTAAATTAGCATACTGACGGACAAATGTTGGATGATAATCTGAGAACTTGCCTAACAAATCATCAGTTACCAAAACTTGACCAGAACAATATCTTCCAGCCCCTATTCCTATTGTTGGAATATCAATGTTTTCTGTTATATATTTTGCACTTTCTTCAGGAACCATTTCTAATACAAGAGCAAATGCTCCTGCCTCTTGTAATTTTTTAGCTTTATACAACATTTCTTCAGTCTCAGAATCTGTCTTACCTTGGATTCTATGACCACCAATTGTATGAATATATTGTGGAGTAAAGCCTAAATGTGCAACAACAGGAATACCTGATTCAGTACATCTTTTTATTAATTCTAGAATATAATCGCTATAACCCTCTAATTTAACAGCAGAAGCCCCAGCTTTTATCATATCACCTATATTTTCTAATGCTTTTTCAATAGATACATTAAAAGACATAAATGGCATATCACCGATAACTAAAGCTCTATTCACTCCTCGTGCAACTGCAGAAGTGAATATAAGCATCTCATTCATTGATATTTTTTGAGTTGAATCATAACCCAAAGCAACATTTGCTAAGGAATCTCCAACCAATATCATATCAACGCCTGCTTCATCTAAATACTTTGCAGTTGAATAATCATAAGCGGTCAAAACTGTAATTTTTTGACCGTCTGATTTTAGTTTATTAATTGTTCTTACTGTTGTTTTTTTTATCATATTTATTTATGTTCTTTCATTTGACGTCTGTACCAATAGTATATTGCACGTGCAACTCTATGGTAACTATGTCTGATTAAACCATTTTTACTTTGTTCTTCTTCTAAAAGATTTCCAGTAACAACCTTTACGCCTATTGGAGTTATATTTTCCATATCTAAATTAACTGGATAAGATCCTACTTTTGCGTAATTCGGAGATATTTCTGCAGGTAATACATTATTTACCAATACTGCATCCAAAATATCTTTGCTTCCGGCATGATTTATTAATGCGTTAATGTGACTTGCAACTGAATAGTTATCAGTTTCACCCTTTTGAGTCATTATGTTACATACATAAATCTTTTTAGCACCTGATTGAGCAACTGCTTCTGCAATTTCTTTTATCAAAAGGTTTGGAATTACACTTGTATATAAGCTACCAGGACCCATAATAATTAAATCTGCTTCGTGTATAGCATCAATTACTTCAGGTAAAGCTTTACATTCTGCAGGCTCTGTAAATAGTCTTTTAATCTTACCGCCAGCTTCAGGAATAGCAGATTCACCATGAATAATTCTGCCATCTTCCATTTCTGCAGCAAGTTTCATATTATCTAATGTTGAAGGTAGTACTCTACCTCTAATAGATAATACATTAGATGATTCCTTAACGGCTCTTACCATATCACCAGTAATTGAACAAAGAGCAGTCAAGAATAAGTTACCAAAACTATGGCCTTTTAAACCTTCACCAATTTTAAATCTATATTGGAATAATTTTGTAACTAAATCTTCGTCATCAGCCAATGCAGCGATACAGTTTCTGATATCTCCTGGAGGTAATACGCCTAATTCTTCTCTTAATCTTCCTGAACTACCACCATCATCACCAACAGTTACAACTGCAGTTATATTATTTGTAATACTTTTAATCCCTTTTAATAACATTGAAAGCCCAGTACCACCACCAATGGCAACAATTTTAGGCCCCTTATTAAGTTTTTTACGGCGATATAATGCTTCAAGCATTGTTTCTTTTTCTCTACCGTTTCTTAAATCTAGCATTGAAAGGTTTGTTTTTTGCCAGCCTTTAAAAAATAAAATTGCACCGAATATAATAACCGCAACAGCTAAAACATCTGCTGATGCCATTGATTTCATACAACTTAAGAAATTATA
The DNA here is from genome assembly GCA_944324055.1 of Candidatus Gastranaerophilales bacterium. Taxonomy (GTDB): domain Bacteria; phylum Cyanobacteriota; class Vampirovibrionia; order Gastranaerophilales; family Gastranaerophilaceae; genus UMGS1585. The sequence continues at coordinate 37,331 of CALUUV010000005.1, forward strand.
AACAGAACGAGGGCTTGATAAAGTCAAAATCCCTAACATAATAAACACTGAACCTAAAAAGATTAGGGCAAACCAACGTTTAACTTCCAAACCTGGAACTAACCAACCTGCATCCTTAGGTATTTTCATTAAATTCTTTGTTACTCTTTTCATACTTAATCCACCCATCCAGAAGCTTTTACTTTTCCATAATTTACAGGTTCAGGAGTTATTAACATTTTTGCTCGTTCAAGGATTTCCAAAGAGTTTGGATACTTGTTTGAAAAATGGATTGTATTTGCTTCTACATAACTCTTTCCGTCTGTATTATTATCAATTTGAGAAGTATGTAAGAAGTGTTGTAAACGCTTAATACAAGCTTCTGTATCAACTATATCAGCTACTTCATAATCAACCATCAAATCTGGTGTATAAACCTTATCAAGCATAATTTCTTGAGCAATAGGAATTTTAACGTAATCGCCTATTTTTTCTGTAACATCACCTGCTGGCCCAACATATGTAAGCCATTGAGAACTTTTTTGAATCGCGCGAGCTAATACTGTTGCAAATCTAAAATCTTCTCCTGCACGTCTATACATAGCACCATGAGGTCTTACATGCTCTATTTCTAGTTTATATGCTTTAGCAAAAGATAATAACGCACTTACTTGATAAACTACTAAAGCCTCTAATTCATCTTCAGTTAAATCTATTGGTCTATATCCGAAACCTTGTATATCGTGGTATCCGATATGAGCACCTATTACAACATTCTTTTCTTTTGCTGCTAATAACGCATTTTTTATTGTCATTGGATCTCCGGCATGAAAACCACATGACACATTAACAGAACTTACATAATCTAAAAAATCATATTCATTAGTATTGCGATAAACACCATAACCTTGAGCTAAATCACAATTAAAATCTATTGTCTTAATACTTTTTCTTTCCAACGTTTTTTGCATATACTACCTCTAATTTAAACCTATACAATAAATTATACAACTAAAAGATTAAAGTAAAAGTACAAAAAAAATCTCATTCAAGCTATGATATATCTATGGATAGAATAGTCGAATTTGAAATAAATAACATACCATTGAAGTATTCAAGGCAAGATTTCATCAAAGATATTGAACATGCAGATGAAACTGAATACAATAAATGCGGAATTACAAAAGGGATTGATGGATTTGACGGGCTTTTAAAGATTCCTCAAGAATCAATTATCAAGCCATTTGTTCATAAGTTTCTAATAGATAATGAAACAACTTTTACAAATCCATTCTTAAAAGAATATTTTGATAATATCCTAAAAGAAATGCCTGAATTTGTAGGCATAATTGGGAAACAACAACATAAAACCCATGCTTACACAATTGATATTCATACAATTAAAACCCTGCAATCAGCAATAAAAGATTCTTTATATCAAGAGCTTTCAAATGAAGATAAAACTATACTTAAATATTCTATTCTATTGCATGACATAGGGAAAAAAGGCGGAATTATTCATCACGGACACGAATTTGTAAGCGCAGAATATGCTCAAAAAATTCTTAAAGATTCACCAATAAAAGAAAAAATTGTTTCTAATATCCTAAACCACGAATGGTTCAAAGACTATTGCCAGCAAACTCTTTCAGCAAATGAAATAATAAAAAGAGTTCACTCACCTAAAATTGCAATGATAATGGCAAAATCAGACCTTTCAAATGTTAATCCTGAATTCCATTACCATTGTACAGGAACTCACACCCAAGAAGAGTTTGACAAATTTATGACAGAAAAGTTTAATGAGGTATTTGTATTATAATTAGCTTATGAAAATATTAAATGAGTTTTCAAAAGATATAGAATTTAAAAACGCATCACTCGCTCTAGGTTTCTTTGATGGAGTACATACTGGGCATCGTGCAGTAATTAAATCTGCGGTTCAATTTGCAAAGATGAACAATACAAAATCAGCTGTAATCACATTTCAAAGACATCCCCAAGAAATTTTTGGCGGAAATTGCAAATACATAAATACTCGAGAACAAAGAGCAAAACTTATTTCAGAGCTTGATGTTGATTATCTTTTTGAACTAGATTTTACAAGTAAGCTTTCACAAAAAACAGGGGAAGAATACTTAAAAATGCTCATTGAATACTTTAAACCCAAATATATTTCAACAGGTTTTAATCATACATTTGGAATCAAGCACAATGGGATTCAATCAGGTAACCCAGAACTTTTAGAGCATTATCAAGCGGAATACGGATATAAATATACACAAATTCCACCACAAACAATGGATAATGAAGTTATTTCATCTTCAAAAATTAAATCATATTTATCAATTGGAGAGATAGAAAAAGCAAATAAAATGCTTGGATATGAATTTTCAATAAATGGAACAGTTATTCACGGAAACCACATTGGACGAACAATTGGATTTCCAACCGCAAATATAAAATATCCTCAAAATATTATAGAAATTCCTTATGGGGCTTATTCAACAACAATATTCAATAAAAAAGCCGTTACAAACTACGGTAAAAAACCAACTATCGGAAACGATATTGAACCTGTTGCAGAGGCACATATTTTAAATTTTGATAAAGACATATATAATACTAATATTGAGATTAAATTTATAAAAAAAATAAGAGAAGAACAAAAGTTCAATTCAGTAGAAGAGTTAAAAGAACAAATTAATAAGGATATCGAAGAATGCTAAAAGTAGTTATAATCGGCTATGGCGAAATGTTTACCAATATGATAGCAGGAACACTTGACTCAGGTTCTCAAATTGTTGGAGTATTCAGACACGATAGAGTTAAATATATTCGCCCTCTAAGATGGTTGAAAGATAAATTCAATCCAAATTGTGATTATAACTATGTACAAAGTTATCGACTTCACGAAATTAAAGCAAATAGTGCAAATAGTGAAAGTTTTAGACGCCAATTATTAAAGCTTAACCCAGATATTATGATTGTTGCTTCTTGGAGTGAAAAAATAAAAAAAGAAATATTTGATATCCCTAAAATTGCAACAATAAATGTTCATCCATCACTTTTACCTAAATATAGAGGCCCAAACCCTTATATGAGAACTATTCTTAATGAAGAAACTCAAACAGGTGTTACATTCCATTTAATGGATGAAAATTTTGATACAGGTGCAATACTTGATCAAAGAACCGTTGAAATAACAAAATCTGATACTGGGAAAGAACTAAAAGCAAAAACTGTATTAAAAGCACGTGGAGCAATATGTGAATTATTAGAAAAATTATCAGAAGATGTAATATTTCCAATTGCTCAAAACGAAGCACATGCAACATATTATTCAACAGAATTTGACCCTCAAATAACATTCAAAGAAACCGCAGAAAAGACATCAGCTCAAATTCGTTGTATCCATCCTTGGAGTAATACTTACTTTTTCACAAGAAAGTATGTTTTTGTACCAAACCCTTATCAAATAACAATTACAGAAAACACAACTCCATATACAGATTCTGGAACTATTGTAGATGTTAATGCAAAAGACAAAGCTCTAACAATCGTAACTGCAGATAATAAGCTTATTAGACTTGCAGGTCTAAAATTGTATGGTCCAATAAATAAATTCTTCACAAGATTTGCAATAAACAAAGTTCAAATCGGAGAAATCGCCGAACCATAGGGGCTGCTACGCAGTTAGCCTTCTATTTGGTAAGCCCAAGCAGAATGGTTATGGATACTTTCGATTGATTCACATTCAACCTCAAAAGAATCAACTTTATCATTATTTCTTAGAGCTAAAACAACATCTCTTAAAACATCTTCTACAAATTTAGGGTTTTCATAAGCATGTTCTGTAACATATTTCTCATCTTCTCTTTTCAATAAAGAATAAAGCCCGCAAGATGAAGCATCTTCAACCATTTTTATTAAATCTTCAATCCAAATATGTTCATCTCTATCATAAGAAACCTTAACTGATACAATTGCTCTTTGATTATGCGCACCAAAATCAGAAATTTCTTTTGAACAAGGGCATAAAGTTGTTACAGGAACTTTAACCCCTAACAAAAATGTATATTCTTCATCTTCTTCGCCATAATCTTTCAAAATACCTTCAAAAGAACAATCATAACACATAGGAGCAGATATCCCAGTCACAGGAGATTTTTTATCTACGAAATATTTAAACTTGAATTTTAAATAAGCAGATTTCGCATCCAATCTTTCAACCAAATCCTGCACACAACCTTCAATATCAACACCTAAAAGATTCTTTTCTCTCCAATCATTTAAGCATTCTACAAAACGAGACATATGAGTCCCTTTGTAATGAGCTGGAAGTGCTACACTCATTTTAACTTTCGCATAAACTTCCTGATTTTCTTTATCTTTTCGTTGGATAACAAGAGGAAACTCGATATCTTTTATACCGACTTTCTGTATCTCTACTCCCCTATTATCTGTTAAATTTTGAATATCTTTCATATTTATAATAATATCATAAAAGAAAATTCATAAATAGGAGTTCTTTAAACTATGAAAATTTTATTACTTAATGGACCAAATCTTAACATGTTAGGAACTAGAGAACCTGAAAAATACGGGCATGTAACTTTAAAAGATATAGAAAATAAAATTACTCAAATGGCATCTGAACATAATATTGAAATAGAAGCCTTCCAATCAAACCACGAAGGAGAAATCATTGATAAAATACAAACAACAGATGCTGCTGGCATGATTATCAACGCAGGGGGTTATACTCATACAAGCGTTGCAATAAGAGATGCGATATCAGCAAAACAAATTTCAACAGTTGAAGTTCATATGACAAATATTCACTCAAGAGAAGAATTTAGACACACTTCATTAATCTCTGGAGTATCAATTGCCCAAGTTGTAGGGTTCAAAGAAAAATCTTATGAATACGCTTTACTAGGGCTTATTGATTACATTAAGAATTGTAAATAAAAGTCAAAATATCCTAAAGAATAACCTAAATAGTACCGTTAACGATATTGTACGGTACTATTTATTTTTAATTAGGAATTCTTAAAGAAATGGGATTAGCATCATCACAAGCAAGATTATTAAGCTTAACTGTAAGGCAACACACGATAGAAAATCGTGCGCAATACTTACAGGCACAAAAGCTTCGTCTTTCTAATGAATCTGATCTCGTATATCAAAAATATGTTAATGCACTAGATGCAACTAAATTAGAAACAAGAACCTATGATAAAGATGGTAAAGTACATTGGATAGATGGTAGCTTTAACAACTTAACTAAATATACTGATGATAATAAAGCAAATGGTAATGTATATTATGTTCAGGATATAAATGATGGTTTATTATATCAACCTAAAAAAGTATGTGATGCATATAACAATGCAGGTGGAGATTTATATAAATTTTTAGATAATGTCGGAGTATTCTATATAAAAGATGTTCATACTCCAGAATATATCAACGCACAAGAACAATTAAATATTGATATCAAAAATGGCTGGAATAAACCACCTTATACAGCATATTTTAGAGAACAATATAGCCTTTTATGTTCAGAAATTCAAAATCCACCAAAAACAGATACATATAGATCTGCAGAATCAATAAATACAATTGTATCTAATTGTGAAAACTCAAATACAGCAGATGTATATTTATCAACAAACAATACTCAACTTACAGAAATGAAAGGACATCTAAAGAAACTTAAAACTACTCCATATTATACTGGGGATAATAAAACAATTATTGACTATTGTTTGAACTTTAACGTAGCTGAAATTTTTGATAACCCAGATAATGTTGATTCATTAAATGTTTATAACTACGATAAAAAGACATATATTGCATACAGTAAATCAAATGAAAATGCAAAAGAAGATGCTTCTAATCGTCAAACAGTTGATGATCAATTTAAATTATCAATGTTATTAAATGGTGGAAACTACAAACTAAATAATGGTACTGAAAAATCAATTTATGACGAAGGAACACAAAATTTATTAAACAATTTCACTGGTTTAAAAAATGCAACAATAGGAGATGCTCTTAAAACTTTAGCAGAAAATATTAAAGATGCAGAAGATGAAAATTCTAGTAACGCAGTTAGAACACAATTAGAAAACTTATTAACTACATTTAATACAGATATCACAACTGCTGAATTAGCAATGCATAACTATCAATTATATAGAGAACACTTAGCAACATTCAATGCACAAAGCAAAGAAACTCATACAGAATACATTAATAAAGAAGATGGTCTTTATTATGAAAGAATGTTCTATGCTATACAATCAGCAGGCGGATGTAAAGAAATTTCTGACGAAAATGCCAAAAGTGCAACTTGGGTTGGCAGCATGATTAAAAACGCTCAAGTTGTTCTTGGAGTTTATAATGAAAATGATAAAGATTTAGATACAATTACTCCATCATCTAATACTGGTTTAAGAGAAATATCAAATGATAATGAAATCGCTAAAGCAGATAGCGAATATGAAGCTTCATTAAATGATATTAACGCCAAAGAAACTAAATACCAAACACAACTAAATCAATTAGAAGAAGAACGTAACGCAATTCAAACAGAAATAGAATCACTCAAAAAAATAGCTAAAGAAAATATTGAATCAACGTTCAAGACATTTACATAAAACTAATTAACTTTTTTACAACCTTCGTCTTGTAAATCTATTTTGCCGTCGAAATCATTATCTATCCCATCTGAACAAGAGCCGATAGAATAAATACTTTCTGCTGCAACATCATGAGTTAACCAGAAATTATATACTTTCCCCCATAAATATTCAAAGAATTTACGATAAAACTTAGCAGCACTTGAGTTCTTTATTATAATTAAATTTTCATCATTCTTGGCATTTCCTGAATAAGAGAAATTCATTGATCCTATTACAACATATTTATCATCAATAATCATAGATTTTGAATGAAGTTTTCCTGCATAATTTTCGGTTTTAACCAATATTCCATTATCTCTCAAGAGTTGATGTTTTGAAGCTCTACCCCTAGCATTAACTGCATCAACAAGAACTTTTACATCAACACCTCTTTTTTTAGCTGCAATTAAAGCATTACACATACCTTTATCAGTTATCAAAAAGGTTGGGATATAAATATATTTCTTTGAAGAATTAATTAATGGTAATATCCCCCTATTCATAGCATCGTCTTTAGGTGAAAAATAAATAGACAATACACTATCACCTAAAATAATATCATTTTTCATTGGGATTTTATCTTTTAATTGATGGAATTTTGAATTAAACATCTGATTAAATTCTTGCTCATAAATTCTTGCAACGGTCGGTGAATTTATTTCTATAACGCTATTAGAATTAAACGAAGACATATCTGTATAACTCAAATTCGCAGAACCTGTTATAACTGTTTTAGAATCAAAAATATAAAATTTATCGTGCATTATAGAATTGGAGTATTTTACAGGATACTCAATTCCATCAGGAGCCTTATCACAAGAGTAATCAGGAATAATCTTTTTTATATGTTCAGTATCTTCATAAATATTATTACCTTTTGCATCAATATCACATACCAACCTTATCTTAACACCTCTATTCTTTGCATTAATTAAGGCTTTTTCAATTGCAGGTAATCTATCATAACCATATATTGCAATATCAATCGTTGATTTTGCTCTATTAATCTGATTTATTAACTCTTTTGCTATTATTGAATTACAGTTTCTATTAGGCTTTAAATTAGTTGTGTAATCAGTTAAAAATATTTTTATATAATTAGTACTAAACAATAATGGAGGTGGAGTGATTCCCTTTTGCTTTGACTTCACAATATCTTTATTGTTCTTATCTTTTCGGTTATCAAGACAATATTTACAAGGAATTCCATCTTTTTTAGCTTGAGCTTTTGGTAAAATAGTGAAATTTCTAGACTTTACACCATATTTACAACTCAATCTATGATATTTTTTTGAATGTAAATTATAAATTACAAAATCATTCATTCTTGCTATCTTTAATTGATGCTTAAATTTTTCTGGATTAACTGGCATATTATTTACAATAACAAATCCAGAATTTCTTAATTTAGACTTATACTCATCTAAAATAATTGAATGTCCAATCAAATGCTCTTTAGCAAATTCATCAGCTAAATACCCCACACCTAAAACATCATCATAATTAAGTCCAAGTTGCTTAGAAACTTCTAAACATAATTCTTTATTATTGAATGACAATACATCAATACCTAAATTTATTTCCTGATCATTATCAAGGACAATACAAGTTGGCGAAATAATTTTTACAACATTAACAAACCTTTCAGAATATTTTATATATCCTAAAAAAGCTATAAATAGAATTAAAACTAATCCAACTCCAAAAATCTTTTTCATAAGAAAATTATAACAAAAAAAATACCCCATCCGAAAATGAGGTATTTTTTATAATAAATTATTGTATTAGTGGCAAAGTGCTAAAAGAACACCAGCAGCAACGGCAGAACCGATAACACCTGATACGTTAGGTCCCATAGCGTGCATTAACAAGAAGTTTTGGTTATTGTATTCTAAACCAACTTTGTTAGAAACACGAGCAGCCATAGGAACTGCTGATACACCAGCTGAACCAATCAATGGATTGATTTTTTCTTTAGAGAATAAGTTCATAATTTTTGCCATTATTACACCAGCAGCAGTAGCTAATGAGAATGCTACGATACCTAAAACTAAGATAAATAATGTTTGAACTGTTAAAAATTGTTCAGCTGATAATTTAGAACCAACAGATAAACCTAAGAAAATAGTTACAATGTTGATTAAAGCATTTTGCATTGTATCTGAAAGTCTTTCAACAACGCCACATTCTTTACATAAGTTACCAAATACTAAAGCACCTAATAATGGGCAAGCATCAGG
>CALUUV010000006.1 GCA_944324055.1 Candidatus Gastranaerophilales bacterium
CCTGTTGAATTATTTTCATTTAATGGTATTATCATAATTCCATTCTCTTGCTTTCTAACTCTTTTAAACGTAGCATCGAAACCATTTATTCTAATACAACAATCTTGGCCACTTTCACAATCACTAGCTTGTTTAAATATAACTATGTCTTTATCTAAATAATCAGGTTCCATACTATCGCCCTGTAATTTTAAAGCAAAGTATTTACTGTTGCCTTTAATCCATTCTTTTGGAATATCAATAGTATCAATAGCATAATTATCTTCAATCGCTTCAAATGGCATTCCCGCAGGAATTTTACCTAATACAGGGATATGAACCACATCATTAGATATATCAACATATGTTGCATTATCAAACGTTAAATCTTTACCAATTAAATCAACTAAATCAACTCCAAGAGCATGCCGTAACAACACTATATTATCAACACTTGGAGAATTTTCTCCAGCTTCCCATCTAGCTATAGATGCTTGTGTAATAGGAGAAAGCTGTTTATCTTCTTCGACGGTTTTATTATAAGCCTCACATATTTTTTGTGTTATTCTTGATAATTCACTTTGAGAGTAGCCTTTTTTTTCACGCAACGATTTTAAATTCTTTGCAAAAAAATTTTCCATAATCTCCTTTTTCTCCTTTCAAAACTATTATAAATGAAAAATTGCATAAAAACAAGTAAAAAATATGAAAATTTGTATAAAAATGTATTGACTTATGAAAATATGTATAGTATAATCGTGTCAGATAGGAGGTAAATTAATGCAAGAAGAAATAGAAATGATTAGAAATAATATTGCTTCAAAACTTCGAGGATTACGAGCAGAAAAAAATTGTTCTCAGAAGGAAATTGCTTTACAAACTGGCTTGGATATAGCAACAATAGCAAGATATGAAAACGGAAACACAACTCAAAGCTTAGATAAACTTGTAATATTAGCAAAATATTATGGGGTAAATTTACTATATTTTTTTAATCAAAACTATGAAAATATGTATAGAAATCAAGAAATAAAAGAAGAATAGGAGAGTATATGAAAACAAAATTTGAAACTGATATTACAGGGTTAATTATTGAAAACGCAAAACAAGTAACCATAAATTTGAAACAAAATTATAGTAAAAAAGATTTAGAACAGAAAATAATTAATGACTTATACAAAAAAGAAATATATAGTGCAGAAGATATTGAACTAATTAAATTGATATTAAAAGACTAGATAGTGCCAATATCTAATCTTCTAAGTACGATTAATCGAAGTTACCATGATTAACATCAACAACTTGCTTAGCAATTGCTTTGATAGCTTTTTGAACTTCTTCAATGTTTTGGTCAACATCAGGAGTATTAGCAATTTGTTTTTGTTCAATCATTGCTACAACGATTTCTTTTATAACGTCGAACATTATAACACCTCGCTTTCTAAATCTTTATTATAAATTAGAAAGTAAGGTAAATCAAATAAAAGCATCTGTAAATGCTTAATAATCTCACGATAGAAAGAAGGTGTAAATTTATGAAATATTATACAGTAGAAGATGTTATGAAAATAACAGGAGCAGGAGCAAATAAATCTTATGAAATTATAAGAAAATTAAGAAAGTCATTTGAAAAAAAATACCCTGATGCGGTTAGTATTCAAGGAAAAATTTTAAAATGGTATTTTGATGAAACAATGGGAATAAACGGAGGGGAAGAAAATGAAAAAATTAAAGTTGAAACCATGGGTTAAAGATTTATTATGGGGAACTACATTTGGAATGATGATCTATTTAATCATAGTTTGTGGGTTAGCAATATGATAAAAAATTGCATAAAAAAAGAAAAATTAACGCCACAAAAAATTAATTTTTCTGATATAAGAATATCAAATTTTAAGAAAAAAGTCAAATTGGTGGTGCAAAATGAGTAGAAAAAAGAATGGATTAATATTTTACATTTCGCATTATGAGGCTATTAAAAATTCATTAAACGATGAACAACTTGGTAGGTTGTTTAGGTTGATTTTTGAAAAACAACTAGGTAATGAGGTTGTTTTAGATAAAGATATTGAAATAGCATTTAACTTTATAAACAACCAATTGCTTGTTGATGCAGAAAAGTATGAAGAAACATCAAAAAAACGCAGTGATGCAGGCAAAAAGGGCGGCGCACCTAAAGGAAACAAAAATGCTAGCAAAATAGCTCAAACAACCAAATCAAGCAAAAACAAACAAAACAAGCTTAAGGATAATGATAATGACAATGATAAAGATAATGATAATGTAAATGATAATGTTAATAACAATGACAACTACTTAAATAATAGTTGTAGTTGTTTTGAACGAATCGAAAAAGAATTTGGAAGACCATTAGCACCTAGTGAATTTGAAAAGATCAGCTTATGGCAAAATGAATATGCAGATGAATTGATACTATACGCAGTTGAAATAGCAGTAGCTAATAATAAACGTACTTTTCAATATGTTAATGGCATTTTAAGAAATTGGAAAACATTAGGGTATACAACGAAGCAGGATGTTTTAGATGCTGAAATAAAGCGAGAAGAAAAAAGAGTGGAAGAGCTTTTTGATTATGATTGGTTAAATGAGGAGGAACAATGATGTTTTTAAAAAAAGATGCAGAAAGAATTTTAGATAGAATTGATGATTTAGAAATTGTTTTAACGAGAAAGATTGAAGCAAAAACCACAGAACGTGAAAAAAGATTAGAAGAGATGTTCTTTAACGCAAAAGCACACAAGATAGTCGAGTACGAAAAACAAATTGAACGATTAAAATCGCAAATTGAAAGCAAAGATACGTTAATAGATCAGCAGGCTAAGACTATTGAAAAGATACAAAAAGAACTAAAAAATTTAAAGAAGCAAAGAAAAAGAGAGATTAACAATGATAGATGAAATAATATTAAAAATATTAGTTAGTGAATTTTATGTTGAAAAAGATTTTGAAAATTTAATTAAAGAAATGGAAAAAAACAGAAAAGAATATTTTGAAAATGTTGAACGATGTGATGAGTCTGTGATTGGTAGTATATTAGCCGATCTTCAAATATTAAGTATTGTTTTACAAACTAAAAAAATTTTGGAAAATAAAAAAGATTACGCAAAAGTTGCAAATGAATTAGACAGAATTTCAAAAGAATTAAAAGAAATGGGTGAAAAGTAATATGGAAGAATTAAAAATAGATTATTCAAATATGAGCATTTATAAAAAAATTCAAATTGTGAAACGTAGATTGTTAGAAGCAAACTTAAAAAAGACTGGTGAAAATAAATTTGCAGGGTTTAAATATTATGAATTAGCAGATTTTACTCCCACAATTATTCAATTATGCAACGAAGTTGGCTTATTTACTAAAATTACATTTACTAATGAAATTGCAACACTGAAAATCATTAATAGTGATAAACCAGAGCAAATTGAAGAATATACAAGCCCAATGCGGGAATTACAGTTAAAGGGTTGTAATGATATACAAGCTCTTGGTGGCGTAGAAACTTATTCAAGGAGATATTTATACATGAGTGCTTTTGACATTATTGAAAACGATATGTTTGATGCAGTCAGTAACCAAAGCAATCAAAAAGAAAGTAAAAAAGTAAGCTTAGCAACAGAAAAACAAATATCAATTTTAAAAGATTTATACTCTCAAGAAGAACAAATGCAAGCTTTAAGATTTATAAAGAAATCAAAATTAGAAGAATTAACTATTCAAGAAGCAAGTAGTTTAATTTCAAAAAGAAATAAGAAAGAAGAGGTAAAAGAAAATGAATAATGAACTAATAAAAGTAGAAAATGATAATTTGATAATTAATGAGGAATATGTAAAAAAATATAGACAGTTTTTAGAGCTTAAAAGCTACATTGATTTAGCAGACAAAGAAATAAAACAAAGTGCTAAAGATTATATGGAAGCTACTGGAAAGACCAATATTCAAGCTGGTGGATTAATTTTTGAATATCGAAAAGGGACGACTAGAACATCACTTGACAGCAAGAAATTAAAAGAAGAATTACCAGACATATACGAAGAATATTCAAAAACTAGTGAAGTAGCAAGTTCAGTAGTTATTAAAGTAGTAGAATGATCGAGTTTTTAGAAAAAGAGCATATTTATTTGATAGATGGAGTGATAGTTCCTAGTGTTAGTGAAATTCTACACTTTATCTTTCCGGATAAATACAAAAATGTAGATATAGATACTCTAACTAAAAAAGCCGAATATGGTTCTAAAGTTCATGAAGCAATAGAATGTATAGAACAGGAAAGTGACATGCCAGAACTTGATGAAAATCAAAAATTTAGTATTAGGCAATATTTAAGACTTAAAGAAAAAAACAATATTCAAGTACAAATTCAAGAACAAATGATTCACTTTAAAGGCCAGTATGCTGGTAGATTCGATATGATAGCAACAGTCAATAATGAACTATGTTTATGTGATATAAAAACAACTGCTGTGTTAGATGAAGAATATTTAAGTTGGCAACTAAGTTTTTATGAATTAGCTTTTAAAAGTATGTACGGTAATGGATTTGAGAAACTGCATGCTATTTGGTTACCAAAAGGAAATTATGGAAAATTAGTTGAGATAAAAAGAAAATCGATAAGTGAATTACTATCGAAGTTAGAAGAATTTAAGGAGAATATATCGAATGGATTTATTAAATGAACTTCAACAAAAACTAAAAGAACTTGATGTGTCTGTTAGACAACTAAGAATAAGTGGAACTGCTTATGCTAAAACCGAGAGAGATTATAAGGTAAAGCTTCGTGAAGAATGTTTAAAGCTCAGAGATGAAGGAATGGCAATAGGCATGATAGATAAAACTGCATATGGTATTCCATCTATTGCCAATCTTCGTTTTCAAAGGGACTGTGCTGAGGCAGTTTATAAAGCAAACCAAGAAAGTATTAATTCAATAAAACTACAAATAAGAATTTTAGAAAGTCAAATTGATAGAGAATGGGGATTAATTAAAAATTAAAAAGGAGATGGAAAAGAATGTACGATAGTAACGATGCTTTAGGAGCTGGAAGTTATCCTAGTCTTATTGAGGAAGAAGAACAATTAGTAGCTGGTGAAATAACATTAACATATAAAATTTACGATTACGTTCCAAAGAATTGGGATAAAGATAGAATTGAATAAGATATAAAAGAAAACTTAGACGAATACGTAGATATTTGAGAATTTGAAGATATAGAAATTGATATTTAGGAGAAATTTATGGTTAAAACAATGAAAGAAAGGGTTTTGGATCATTTAGAAAAATATAAAACAATAACTAGTTGGGAAGCGTATTCAAAGCTAGGCTGCACACGAATTAGTGAATACATAAGACAATTAAGATGCGATGGATATTTAATCGAAAGCGTACCAACAAAATCAATAAACAGGTATGGAGAAATAAGTAATTATGCTACATACACATTGAAGGAGAATAGAAAATGAAAGAAGATTTATTAAAAATAGTTAATCATTATGGCATAATACCACAGCTAAAATATTTTCAAGGCGAAGTGTGGGAGTTGAACGAAGCGATAATAAAAAAAGAAGAAGATTATCAATTTTGCGAAACAACAGTAAAAATGGATAAAAAGAATATAGAACATATAGCAGAAGAAATAGCAGATTGTTATGTTATGCTAGAGCAATTTAGATTTTACTACGAAATAGAAAAAGAAGATGTAGAAAAAATAATGAAACAAAAAATAGATAGACAATTAGAAAGGATAGAAAATGAACAAACAATTAACTAAGGAAGAGGCTTTAAAAAAAATAAAAGAATTGGAAGAATATATTGAAAATTTAGATAAAGAATTAAAACTATATGACATAGTAAATTATTGTAATAATGAGTGGTACGTTATTAAAATTGAAGAAGATACTGTTACTTTAATGTCAAAAAATATAATTGGCAAATGCACTTATAGTGATAATAATAGTAATGATTTCACAGAAAGCAATTGTATTAAGTTATTAAGTGATTTTATGAAAAAGTTAAATGAAAATGATTTAATGCTTATGAAAATAAATTTTGATGAAGATAAATTTACTAACTGTTTAATTAGAATACCAACACTTCGAGAAATAGAAGCTATGCCTATGAACATTAGAAATTGTGGAGTTAGTTATTGGACTATGAGTGCTTCGTATGGAGTAAGTGAAGATTGTGATAGAGCTTGCGTGTTCCTTGTGGATTCGAATGGCAACCTCAACAGCTGGCGCGTGAATAACGCGCTTGGTGTGCGCCCAGTATTCACGCTGAAGACTGAATAACTGCTATAGTTTTAAAATCTATACTGATTTTAATTAGGAAGAGGCAAAAATATGAATATAGAATCAAAACAACCTTATACAGTATTTAGAAATGACTATAACCAATATACATTTTATAAACTTGGAATATCTAAGAAAGATACAACAGGCAAATGGGTAAACGGTTACATTAAGTGCAAATTTAAGAAAGACACAGTATTAGAAAATAAGACTAGAATTTATATAAAAAATGCATGGTTATCTTTTGATTTAAAAGAAAAAGAAACGATACCATTTATATTTATTTCTGAATTTGAAACGGTAGATACAACGATAGAAAGCAGTAAATCGTCTGCAACAAACCTGCAAGTTTCTACAAATGAAAATTCAAAAGTTGCAGAAGATCCATTTGCTAGTTTTGGCAACGAAATAGAAATTCGAGACGAAGATTTACCATTTTAATAAATTTAAAAGCTACTATCTATTGTCAAACCTTCTGAAACTAGAAAAGCCGAGTTTGTAGTAGCGAGTTTGGGCTTTGAATTTAAGGAGAATATATGAAAGTAGATATATATAATACAAATAAAAAATATAACATTATTTACGCTGATCCGCCATGGCAATATAAAGTTTGGTCTAAAAAAGGCAATGGCAGAAGTGCAGAATCTCATTATCATACAATGGCTAAAAATGATATACAAAATATGCGAAGTGTTATAGATAGAATAGCAACTAAAGATTGTGTACTATTCTTATGGGTAATAGCACCATGCTTACCGGAGGGATTAGAGCTTATTAAGTCATGGGGCTTCACTTATAAGACAATAGCGTTTACGTGGATAAAACAAAATAAAAAATCAGATAGCTTATTTTGGGGAATGGGCTATTATACAAGAGCCAATGCAGAACTATGCTTATTAGCAACGAGAGGAAGGCCATTAAAAAGAAAAAGCAGGGCGGTACATTCAGTTGTTTTATCAAAGATTAGGGAACACTCAAGGAAACCTGATGAGGTAAGAGAACGTATTGTAGAACTTTTTGGCGATTTATCTAGAATAGAGTTGTTTGCAAGGCAACAGACTCCAGGATGGGATTGCTGGGGAAATGAAGTATGAAAGGAAAATATTTAACTATGGATGACGCTTATAAAATAGCAAATTTTGATAAATTAAATGAAAAATGTAATATGTTAGATTCTGATAACAGATTATTAAAAGAAACTATCAAAGGTAAAGATAAACATTATTTAAAGATTCTTGAAGAAAAAAATAAGCGAATAAAAGAACTTGAAAAAGAAAATAGTGATTTAAAAAACAAACAAATATGTTTGGAGGTTTTATGAAAAAAGAAGATTATTTTAAGTATCGTGTACAAGGGGGCGATATTTATGTATTGCCTGAAGAAATTTTTGATGAATTATTTAATGAATTGGTTAGCTTACAACAAGAAAATCAAGAATTAAAAGATCAATTAGAGCAAAGTATAGCAGTTTCAGACACAAATTCAGAATTGGCTGAAAGTTATTATAATGAAAACCAAAAGTTAAAAGGAAGCCTCCAAACGCATGAAATTCTTTTACGAGCAAATGTTGAAGAAAATCAAAGATTAAAGGAACAACAGAAAGAGTTTATAGAATGGTTGATAAAAGAAAGTCAAGAAGTAATTAGAGATGCGGGGTATCATCAAAGAATTTGTGAAGATATTTTAGATAAATATAAAGAAATAACAGGAAGTGATAAATAATGCCTGAAAAAATGAATATAGTAATTAAAGATGTTATCCTAGAAAAATGGAAATCAAAAATAGGTTATTCATTTAATTATAAAGATTTAGATGAATTAGAAGTTATAATTAGTCAGTTTAATAATCATATTGAATACTTACAACAACAACTACAACAAAAAGAAGACATTATAAATAAATCAAGAGAATATTGCAATTTTGGCATTAAAGAATGGGTAACAGATGATGGATTTGTTGAAGAAGTATTAAGAGATGTCAAAAAAATATTAGATAATAAAGGAGAATAAATATGATAAATAGAATTAAATTAGCCATAAAAATAATATTAGGATATAACATAGTTGTTTATGAAGATAACACAAAAATAGTAAAATTAGTAATAAATGGTAATTTTGACATAATGGGAATAAAATATAATTACGCTGTTGTAAAAGGACACGTTTTTAAAGACAACAATGGAGAGATAAGATATTTTGAAGATGATAATAGATGAAATGCGATATTTGCAATAAAAAAATAAAAAATCATGTTTTTAAAATATTTGGCAAGATTTTATGTGCCAATTGTTACAGCATAGAATTTAGGAAAAAATTATATAGTGATAAATATTTAACTATTAGATAATAAAGGAGAATAAATAATATGTTAGAAATAACAAGAGATTTAAAAGATATATTAATATGTGCGTTAAGATATGCTTTAGGAAGAAAGACTTATATTACATCACTTGTTGCTGATTATATTATGGAATATAAAGAATTAATAGATGATAGGGTTAAGCAGGTTATGTTAAGAGATTTAGAAAACTATTTTAGGTGTAGAAAAGGAACTATAACACGATTTGGGAAACCCACTGATGATGAGTGTGATTATAATAAATGGTTAGAATTAAAAAATTGGTTAGAGGGAAATAAATAATATGAAACTAATATATACAGGAGATTTTGAAAGATTAAAAGATTTTGATTTTAAAAAGGAAGCAGAAAAATGCTATTATTATTTGAAGCGAAAAGATTTTGAAATATTTATTTGGGTGGTTAAAGGATATGATTATAAACCAAGACATATTTATATTGAAGTAGAAGATTATTCAATGATTTTAAGTGATTTTGGAATTTTGTACGATTTAATACAAGCAGGGCTTGTTAAAAAGGAAGAAAAAAATGAAAATAATAAATAATACTGATTTATCTTATGAACAAATAGGAGAAGTAATGGACTTTATAATAAAAACATCAGAAGTAGATACACAATATTACGGCAAAAAAGAACGACTTAAAGTTAATAGATTATCAAAAGTAATTAAAATTCAAATAAGATACTTAAAAAGATATGTAGAATGGGGATTTGATTATGAATAAAGTAATAAGTGTTTACGAATTATTAGGGTTGATTAAAGATGGCAAAGCACCTAAAAAGATAATTTATGACAATAAAAAATATTTTATTGAAGTTCATGATTATTCGCTAAACGATGAAAGAGTATTTTGGCTATTTGAAGATAGTAATATCATTGAAATAATGACTAAAAAAGTAGAAATAATAGAAGATTATAACACAACAATAGAAAAAATAAAAATAGAAGAAGATATAGTGTGTAATAAATTTATTAGAAATGAATATGGATCTAGCTGTTATATTAAAACACATGATAGAATTATAATTGAAAAATTAAATGAGGTAATAGATTATATTAATAGAAATAAAGGCAAATAATTTAGGAGTGTGATATTAGTGGATGAATTAAAGAAAAACTTAGTAATATGGAAAATAATAAAAAAGTATGACATTACTTATAATCCTTTATCAAGGATATTTAAAATAAATAAACCAATTCGAGTTCAAGATTTAAGACTATTTAGAGCAATGCTTATTATAAAACATATTGATTACAAGGATATTGTAGTGGAGGCAAGATAATGGAGAAACACTTAACTATCAGAGAAGTAAAAAATGAAATAAAAAGACTAGAAAATGAATTGAATGTTTATCTTACTAAAAAAAATATCAATCTATTAAAAGTACATCCTAAAGCAATGCAAATAAAGGATATAGTAGTAGATAGTTCCCACACTAATTTTGATAGTTTTCTAAATTATATTCAAAAATCTGAAGAATATGACACAAAGATATATGGCTTACTAGCATCTATTTATTCCTATAAAGCATATATAGCAAATGAACTAAAGAGAATGTCAGAATATGATGAAATTGGCTATATTGTGTATTTAAGGGAAGAAGAAAGAAAAAGTTGGCGAGAAATAGATAGATTATTGCATCATGGGGAAGATTATTCAAGACTTAAATATAATCGCTATAAAAAAGATAGAAAAAAGCATGTCAATAGCAATTGATACGTTTTGATACGATTTTATTTGGTATAATATGTATAATGAGATGTTTAGACATTTCAGCAAGAACTATTATGAGTAGTTCTTTTTTTATTTGAGAGTACAAGACATCAACTCCTTTACTAAAAAAACAAATAGTGTACCCAATTTCACACACCTATAAAATATAATCTTATTCGGTTTTGTACTTTCAAATAAGAAATCATAATAGATAGTGTACTGATGATATAAAACAAAACGACACTGTGTTTACCAATAATGGGTTATAAGGCTGGCACGTTGTTAAAAGCACGTGGTAGAGCGTGGCTACCATATATCATTAGTACAGTAATTATTAAGAGGTGTCTATGAGAGAAATAACCAAACAAATGATAGAGTATTACAAAATAATGAAGCTTGGCTATGACTTTATGGGTTATCCATCCTTAAAAAAGAATACTCTTAGCTTTCACCATACTATAGTGCCTCACAGAAATTGTAAAGCTAAAGGTTTAGGCGAGGGATACCTCTGGTGGAATGGAACTATACTCAACCAACCAACATCACATGAGTACCTTCATTTAATTGAAGCAAAGGATTATGATATGTTCTTGGCGATAAGCAGTGAAATGATAGATGAAAATGTAAAAGGATATCTAGATCGAGAAAATTTGTTAAGAATCCGAGATATACTAGAACAATTTGAGAGAGAGCATTGTAGTGATCGTGGTAAAAAAGGAAATTTACTTATCAAAGATAGTTACCTAAGGAGAGTAAGAAAATTATGAAATTTAAAATGAATAATTCGGTTTATGAGATAAAAGAAGTGTCTCAAGAAGAATTAAATGAATTGATAATTGATGAAGGTGATGGATATTATTATGGACAGACTAGATTTCGATTACAAACAATTTTGATAGATGAAAGTTTATCAATAGAAAGAAAAAGAAAAACATTAATACATGAATTAACTCACGTGTACATAAGAGAGTATATGACAACAAGAGATATAGAATTAAATGAAGAAATACTATGTGATATTCATGCTAATTCACATGATATTATACATGATATAATTACTAATTATTTTACTAATATATAGAAAGGAAGTGAGTGTATGCCTAGAGGAGTAAAAATAGACAGCAAAAAAATATCAGAAGTAATAGCTAGTTATGCACTTACAAACAGCTACAACGCAACTGCTAAGCAATGTGGCATATCTGATAAGACCGTAAAAAAGATTATTGAAAACAATCCGAAGGAATACGAAGAGAAAAAAGAAAAGTTTTCTAATTATTGTGATAGGCTTATTTATAAAGCATTAGGAAAATTAGAAAAAGAACTTGATAAAGAAGATATACCAATCAACAACTTAACGACAGTAATTGGAACTCTATATGACAAAATGAGATTGGCGAATGGAGAAAGTACTGAGAATAATAAATTTGAAGTAGAAATCAAGGTGGTAGAATGATTGAAAAAGGGCGGTGATGTACCGAATGAAGTTGTCTATAACTAGAAAGCAAGAAAATTTTATCAACAGTAATGCTTTTGAGACTTTGTTCGGAGGTTAGGTGCTGCTGGTGGTGGCAAATCATACGGGCAATTAGTAGATGCTTTATTATATGCTTTAAAGTATTCTAAAAGTAAACAAATAATATTTAGAAGTACGTTTGCTGATTTAGAAAAATCACTTATTCGTGTTAGTTTAGAAATATATCCGTTATCAATAGCAGATTATAATAGTTCTAAACATACATGGAAATTTAAAAATGGCAGCATTATAGATTTTGGCTATATTCAATACGAAAAGGACGTATATCAATATCAATCTGCTGAATATGATGTTATTCGCTTTGACGAATTAACGCACTTCACTGAATTTATGTACACTTATATGATATCAAGATGTCGTGGTGCTAATCCATATCCAAAAAGAATAAAAAGTTCTACTAACCCAGGTGGTGTAGGGCATACATGGGTTAAAGAACGATTTATTGACATAGGAGAACCTAATACAATACATACTTGCAAATTAGAGACTGGAGAAGAAGTAACTAGGATATTTATTCCTAGCTTAGTAACTGACAATAAATTCATGTTAGATTATGACCCGGATTACATAAAGCGATTAGATGCCTTACCAGAAAAAGAACGTAAAGCGCTAAAATATGGTGATTGGGATATATATGACGGGATGTTCTTTCCTGAATTTAAGAGAAGAATACATGTAATAGAGCCATTTCAAATTCCGGATACCTGGAATCGATATATTGCTATGGACTACGGACTAGATATGTTCGCAGTCCTTTTTATTGCGGTAGATACAAAAGGAAAGGCTTACGTTTATAATGAGATACATAAGTCGAATCTGATTGTAAGTGAAGCAAGACAAACATTAAAGAGTATCATGAGGCAATATAAATACAAGTTTATATATGCTCCACCAGATTTATGGAATCGGAATCGCGACACTGGAAAGAGTACTGCGGAGCTGTTCTTAAAAGGTGGTATTCATTTAACTAAAGCTAGCAATAATCGTATAGCTGGGTGGCTAAATGTAAAAGAATGGCTTAAGGTTAAGAAAGTACGACACGAGCAAACTGGACAACTATACGAAGATAGTGATTTAAAGATATTTAGTAATTGCATCAATTTAATTAAATATTTGCCACAACTACAACATGACGAGAAAGATCCGAATGATGTAGCAACAGAACCACACGAGCCAACACATATTACTGACGCGTTGAGATATTTTTGTGTAAGCAGAGTGGCACCAAGTAAGGAAATAGTAAATAAAGAAAAAACATTTAATTTTGATTTTGAAAGAACAGTTCAGAAAGACTGGGGAGAGGAGATAGTGATTATATGAAAAAGAAAATATATAGAGAAAGATATTATTATGGAGAGAAACAAGTTATTCCAAATGTAGCAGAAACTATTAAGGTTGATACGAATATAGAAATTTCTGGTGCTGAACAAGTTAAGATAAAAAGTGTAAAAAAAACTAAAGATTATAGAAAAAAGAAGAGTGATAAATAATGATTGAAGTTATTGTGCTGTGTGCTGTGTTTGGTACTTTTGTTTTGATAGCATACAGTTTAGGCCTCAAAAATGGTCAAAAACTAAGAGATAACGAGAAAATAGAGTTGCCAAAATTTAAAGAGCCAATAAAAGAAATAATTAGAAGCACTAAGAAACATGATGATTTAGGATTAACTAAAGAAGAGCAAATAAGTTGGGATAATATCAACAATTATAATGGCTCATCAGAAAGTCAAAAACCGATTAACTAAAGCGAGGTGAGAATGTGGATATTACAGATTTAAAAGAACTAGTGGAAACTGATATATGGCAATTATATGAAAAACACGCAATGTTTATGCGAAACAAAGGATATTATACTAGTACGGACAAAAATTTTAGATTCTATAATGGTAATCAATGGGATAATGCTATAGTTGATAAACATGTAGAACTTATATCAATAAATTATATTAAACCAATTGTAAAATACAAAGTAGGAGTAGTAACAAGTACTAATTATGCTATTATTTATAATTCTGACAATTATGAATCACAAGAATTTAGAGATGTAGCAAAAAAGACTAGTGAATTATTAACTAAAGAAGCAGCTAAAATATTTGAAACTAACAAAATGGATTATAAAACTAAAAAAATAGTTAGAAAGTCAGCTATAAATGGTGAAGCCATTGCCTACTGGTATTGGGACGAAGCAAATAATATGCCAAAGATAGAATTAAAATCTAAGGTAGATGTTATGTATGGAAATGAAAATGATGATGATATTCAAAGTCAACCATACATCTTAATTAAAAGACGCTCTAGTGTAATTAATGCAAGAGAATATGCCAGAAGCAAAGGATTGAGTGAAGAAGAAATATTAAATATTCATGGTGATAATTTTACTCAAGACGAATCCGGAGATGATTCAAAAGAAGAAGTAGATGATATGACTACTATTGTAACTTTCTTATATAAAAAAGAAGGAACAGTTCGCTTTTCAGAATCAGTAAAATATGTAACTCTTGTTAAAGATAAAGAAACAGGATTAAGTTATTATCCAGTAGCACATTTGAATTGGGAAGATTGTGAAGGCAATGCTAGAGGAACTGGTGAGGTAGAACAACACATTGCTAACCAAATTGAAGTAAACAAAACAGCGACTAGAAGAGCATTTATTGCTAAAACAATAGCTTACCCATATAAAGTTGTTAATGAAGATATGATTCAAAATCCTGAAGCCTTAAATAAAGTAGGATCTACAATTCGTATTAAAGATGGAAGTGCAAGTGATATAGGTAATTATTTTAGAATTACTAATCCAGGCACAATTAGCCCAGACATAGCAAATTTACAAAATGAATTAATATCAATCTCAAGAGAACTTGCTGGAGCTGGAGACATGGCTACGGGGCAAATTAAACCAGATGAAGCTAGTGGTAAGGCAATATTGGCGGTACAAAGAGCATCGGAACAACCTTTGAACGAACAAAGTGCAAATGTTCTCCAATTTATTGAAGACAATGGATTAATTATATTTGATATGTTAAAAACTTATTCAAATGAATTAACAATTTTAAATGAAACAATTGATGCAGCAACAGGAGAGGTGATAGAAGAATTAATCACTATTCCAAAACAAATTTTGGAGTCTCTCAAACTTAATATTAAGATAGACGTAACTCCAAAAAGTGCTTTCGATAAATACGCTCAAGAAGCATCTATTGAAAATCTAACACAATCTCAATTGTTCTTGCCACAAAATCAACAATTACTTGAAGATTATGTTAGTTTGCTTGACGATGATTCTACGATGCCTAAAAGTAAGTTGTTAGAACTCATTAAGCGAAGAAAAGAGCGCTCACAGGCAATAGAACAAATGGAATTGCAAGCACAACAGTTAAAATCTCAAATGCAACAGAATATGGCTAATCAAATGGATATTGAAGCAATATCACAAATGGGACAACAAATAGTAAATCAAACAACTCAAAATATGTAGTTGTTTTTAAATTGTCTAACATATCGACATTAAATGTATGGAATTTATAGTCGACGGACTTAAAGCGGGAGGATTAAATGGAAAATGAAGAAATGTTAGAACAAACTAACGAAACTGAAAATGTAGAAACACAAACTACAGAAGAAAATGTGGATGATGGTATAGAGCTTACTGATACCCAAGAAGTAGAAGACAAAACTACTCCTAAAAAAGAAGAAGCAAAGCAAACACTTAGAGAACTTTTAAAAAGTAATCCTGAATATCAAGAGGAGTTTAATTCTTTAGTTAAAACTAGACTTGATAGAAAAGATAGGGAGTTTGAAAGAGAACTATCTAAGTACAAAGACACTGAAAATGTATTAAAGAGTACATTAGGTGCTAGTGATATTACGGAAGCAAACAAAAAACTACGTGAATATTACGAAAATGAAGGTATTAAATTACCTGATGTTTATAAACCTGGATTAAGTTCTAGGGAAAATGAAATTCTTGGCAAAGCAGATGCTCAAGACTTTATTAATGAAGGCTATGAATCTATGCTTAATGAAGCTAATAGGTTAGCTGCTAAAGAGTACAAGAATTTGAATGAAAGAGAACGTTTTGCTTTTAATACTTTAGCTCAAGCATTAAACGAAGAAAATGAAAAACGTGAACTTTTAAAAATAGGTGCAAAAGAAGAAGTTTTAAAAGATAAGAAATTTATCGATTTTAAAAACAAGTTTAATTCTAAAACACCTATTGGAGATATTTATAATCTTTATTTAGTACAAGATAATAAAACTAAACCTACTCCTATGGGTAGTATGAAAGATACTACTGCGAGAAAAGAAGTTAAAGATTATTATTCTCCAGATGATGTTAAAAAACTTACTGATGAGGACTGGGCTAAGCCAGGAGTATTCGAAAAGGCTTTAGCATCAATGAGAAAATGGAAAAATTAAAAAAGAAGGGAATGATATTAAATGAATGATGCACTTCAAACAATATGGCATCAAGGGTACGAACGTGCCTTAAGAACAATCACTTCACTTAGAAATCACTGCGATTTTAAATATGAACGTGATAGTAAAAATGCTAGAAAGGTTATAATTTTAAATGCTGATAGACCATTAGTTAGAAAATACACTCCAGGCGTAGCTATTAAAAGAGATGCTGCTAGTGTAACTAAACAAGAATTTGAACTAGACCAAATGTATTATTTCAATGTTGGAATTGACCACGTGTATAAGGCTCAAAGTGTTCCTGGAGCACTAGAAGCAATTTGTGAAGAAGGAGCAATCGCATTAACTGAAGAAGGCGACAAATATGTTGCTAAAATGGTTAATGATGGTGTTGATGCAGGTAGTGTTGAAGTTATTGATGCAACTTCAGCAACTAAAACCAATGCTATTGAAAAGGTTGAAGATGGATTTGCTAAACTTTATAGAAATAACGTTAAGCAAAAAACTGAACTATACCTTGAAACTGATCCTGGCTTCTTCACTAAGATAAGACAAAACTTAACTGAACTATACACTAACAATGTTGAAATGGCTAAGAAAGGATTTTTAGGTAAGTATGGAAATGCTTTAATTTCTATCGAAAACTTATTGCCTAAATTAAACCCAACTTATGCTTTAACAGAAGATACTGATATAGTTGAAGGTAAGACTTATTATACACAAGGTGGAAGTTCTCCTAATTATACTTATTCAGAAGTATCAAATCCAACTAAAGAATCTATTTCAACTTATTATGAAATAACTGGTTATGGTCAAGTTTTAAACTTCTTAAGAACTGGAAAGGCAGTTGCATTTGCGGAACAAATTGAAAAAGTAGTAAACTACGAAGTTCAAGATGGATTCGAAACTGCTCAAAAAGGTTTATATGTATATGGTGGTTTATTAGTTAGACCTAAAGAGATTGTTTGTATTAAAACTAGCATTTAATTAATGGGAGCTTTTGCTCCTTTTTTCGTGTTTCTAGTGATTATGTTAGTGCAACTCTAACAAACACGACCAAGGAAAGGAAGAAAATATGGAAAAATTAGAATACTATACATTAAAACCTAGTTTGAAACAATATTTTGGAAGAAAGGTTAATAAAGCATTAAAATTTGATGAATGGACTGAAGATAAAAAAGTGCATCAAACAATGGAGAACGGTGTACTTACAACGGTTATTAAAGACACCAGAAAAATTAAACTATTAGCAGACGGCAAAGAAACTGAAATCGAATCTGTAGAAGAAAGCACAATCGTGCAAAAAATACCAACCGGTGTAATTTTAATATGGGATGAGCTTCAAGGATATATTATTCCACAATATCAAATGACAACCTTGGACGAGATAGAACAAGATTTAATTGGAATGAAAGAAGCTTATAAAGTTTATGATGAGGTACCAAATGACGTTAAAAGAAATGAAAATTAAGACTTTCTCACTTATTGAAGAATATTATCCTGAAAAGAAACCATTAGCTGATGACCAAGATGTTATTTATAAAGTAAATGGTGTTATTAATTCTATTATGTTAGATTTAATGAAATATAGAAAAATACCTGCTAAATATAGTTATGAAATAATTGAAGAATCAAAAAAATTAGATTTAAAATCTATTCCTGATTTTTATCAATTAAATTTAATCGAAAACATAGAATACAGGCTTGTTGGCGATATGGAAATAGTGTTTAATACAGAAGAGGTAGAATTACCTAAAACAGTAGAAATCTACTATTATAAATATCCTGAAACTATGAAATTGACGTTTGAAAGTGAAGATGCAAGTGCTCAATACGATGAAGAGTATGAGTTCGAGCAAGATTTAGACATTTTGGAAATAATGCCTTATGGAATTGCAGCAGACCTTTTAAAAATGGATATGATAAGCAATTATGGTAGATATTTTGATGAAAGATATCGAGAATTAAAGCAAACAATTGATTCAAGAAAAACAAAAGGAATGGCAACTATAACAGGTGGAGTTGATATTTAATGGCAGATATTGATGATTTAATTACAAGAAAATACAGCAATTTTCGAGGTGTGGATTTTTCTAATAGTAAAGTTAATTATTATCGGAGCCCTAATTCTAAAAATATGTGGAAAAATTATGAAGATGGGTCAATTGAAACAAGACCAGGTATGAAATTACTAGATACTTTTAACAATAGAATATATGGTCTATTTTTTTTGAATAAAGATGATGTTTTACATGTTTTAGTTCACACAGGCACAAAACTATTAAAATGGACTAATTATCCTGATACGCCGGCACAAACAGTTGAATTATTTACGGGTATGAATGTAAGAGAGAGTGGCAGTTTTGTCTTTGATAATACTTTGTTTATTAAAGACGGAATAAATTACTTGGAATACGACGGAACAAGTGTTAAAAAGGTAGAAGGAACTATACCTGTTACTTCATATTGGAAAAATCCTGATGGATCTACAAGTATAGATACTGATACCGATACAGATTTGGTGTATCAAGCAGTGAACTGTTTAACAAATTTGCGTAAAAATCAATTTATTGCAGATGGTACAAGTAAAGATTATCAATTAGATTCAACAAATATTGATAGCACTGGAACTTATTTAATGCAAGCATCTGTAAATGGAGTAAATAAAGTAGAAAACATTGATTTTACGGTTAATCATGAAAAAGGGATAGTAACGTTTAAAGAAGCGCCTGCTAAAGATGTGGAAGTTATTATTACTTATTCTAAAACAACAAATGGTTATAAAGAAAGAATATTGAATTGCACTTTGATGTGTGAGTTTGATAATAGATTTTTCTTCGCAGGAAACCCGAATTATCCAAATGCGGTATTTCATTGTGAATTAAATGATCCACGATATGTCAGAGATACTGCATATTATGAATGCGGAATTGATGAAGCTTTAGTAAAAGCAATTATACCTGGCAATGGTGTTTTATGGATATTAAAAGAAATTAATCAGAATTCTAGTAGTGTTTATTACATGACACCAACACTAGATAGCACATATGATAAGATTTATCCTAGCCAAAATGGCTCAATTTCGCTTGGCTGTTTGTCAACGGGTATAAACTTTAATGATGATATAGTTTTCTTCTCTAATCGAGGATTAGAGGGCATTTCTAGTAGTTCTATGTATAGTGAACAAATACTTCAACATCGTTCTAGCTTAGTAGACGGAAGAATGATTTTTGAGAGTGATTATAAAAATGCAAAATTAGCAGAATATAAAGGATACTTACTATGTTTAATAGGCTCACATATTTACTTAGCCGATAGCAGGCAAAAGTTCCAAAATAGTACGAATGATATCGAATATGAGTGGTACTACTGGGAATTTCATAACAATATTAATTTTATTAAAGAATATCGCGGTAATTTATACTTAGGAAATGCTACTGGCCAATTGTTTATGCTAGAAGGTTCAAACGATAACGGAGCAGATATCGAAAGTTACTGGACTACTTATAAAGATGACTTTGGCTATCCAGGATATACAAAAACCACGAATAAACGTGGCAATGTTGTTGATTTAAAGGTAATGAACAATACTAATATAAAAGTAGATACGATAGTAGATGGTGTTTTGAAAGAAAAAACATCCTTTAGCGATGAAAAGGGTTATGCAGCATACCGAATTAAGGATAAAAAATTTAAAGATATTCAATTAAAATTTAGTTCGAATAAACCGTTCGGACTTTTTTCATGCACAATGCAAGGCTTTGTAGCAGGATATATAAAAAGGTAGGTGGAATAAATGGAAGATGAAAGATTATCAGTTATAAATCAGCAAAAACAAGATGCAATTAATCAAAGCAATAATATGTACAATGGTTTATTGACTGATAACGAAAATATATACAATCAACAATTAGATTATGCTAATCAATATGAACAGACTCAAAATGAAGCATTAGATAAGCAACTTGCTTTTCAGCAAGAACAAATAGAAAAGCAAAAACAAGAAGCGCAGCAAATTAAAGAAACAGAAGCAAAGAAAGCCAAGAATGATTATACTTCATTTGTAAATCCATATGGTTATCAAGCAGAACAATTTGCTAGTCAAGGTTTAGCTAATAGTGGAGTATCTGAAACGGCTAAATTAGGTGGTTGGAATACATATCAAAACAGGCTTGCAACAGCCAATAAAGCTATGCAAGATGCGTTTACGGAATATGACAATGCTATTAATGAAGCTAGATTAAATAATGACGTACAAAAAGCTCAAAATGCTTTGAATAAACTTCAAATGCAACTTGAATATGCACAAAATTATTATTCTAACAAGTCTACTATATCTCAAAATCAATTAAGCAATAATCAAGCATTAGATAGTGATTATTATAATAGATATCAAACAGAATATAATAACATTCAGGCAGAAAAAGAAAGAGAAGAAGCGATTAGACAATTTAATGAACAATTAGCACTTCAACAACAACAATTTGAATATCAAAAAACTCAAGATGTTTTGGCACAACAAAACTGGGAAAAAGAATATGCATTAGCACAGCAACAAGCTCGTTCAAGTAGTAGTGGTGGATATAGTTTAAGTGAT
Source organism: Candidatus Gastranaerophilales bacterium (assembly GCA_944324055.1). Taxonomy (GTDB): domain Bacteria; phylum Cyanobacteriota; class Vampirovibrionia; order Gastranaerophilales; family Gastranaerophilaceae; genus UMGS1585. The sequence continues at coordinate 20,903 of CALUUV010000006.1, forward strand.
ACAACTATTTATACAAATTATTATAAAGGAGAACTAAATCCTGATACTCAATATGGTACATTTCCTAATGTAAAAGATAAAAATGGTGTGAGATATCAACCAAATAATGTCGATGGAAATAAATTAAGTAATTCTAACTTAAAAGTTAAAGATGTGTTTGGTAAAAATACAGCTTATGGTGAAAGTGGAGCAAGTTTAGATAACCAATCAATTTGGAAAGCTGGCAATAAATATTATGTTTGGGATGGCAGTATAAATAATTATATTGATATAAGCTCACAAGTTGGATCCTATATAAACAATGGAGTATCTTCTGCTTGGGGGTAGTTTATTATGGCAATAACTTTAGAAGAGTATAGAAAAAAATATTTAGTCAACAATAAAAAAAGAAATGAAATTATAGCACTTCAAAACAAAAATAATAATAAAGATAATAAGCAAAATAAAACAGTTTCTAGTTATGAAGATTATCTAAGTGATAAAAAAATAATAGATACAGCTTTAAATAGATATAATACATATAATGAAGCAATAAGTGCTGTATCTAATTTTAGTGACGAAGAAATAAATTCTGCATTAACACAAGCTAGAAATAATATGAATACATATAAAAGCAATATTATTAATTATGCTAACAAAAATAACATTGAAACATCCGATAATAAAAATATTGTGAAAAGCCAAACAGATTATGGAAAAGAAGAGTTAGATTATTTGCGTAATAACAAATATGAAGCATTGAAAAATATGAATGGGCCATTAAAAGCCACAGATATTGCATCAAAAGCTCAAGAAAAATATGCTGAAAATAAAGAAAAGTTTGATAAACTAATTAAAAAAACAGATGATTATAAAAAATATGATGAGTATCTTTACAACGCAGTACCTCTTTTACAACAAATGCAAGATATCAACGAAGTAAATAATGAAGAGGTAAGCAATGCAGATAAAATATTTGCTCCCATTTCATCAACTACCAAAAACAGTTTAAGAGCTATATTTATGCCATCTAGCGGAGGATATAGATTAGAAAATGGATCTATGGTAAATCTCCCTACAAAATCTGATTTAAAAGGGGAACATGTTAAGGATAGTTATGAAACTTGGCTTGGAAAATTATATGGTAATGTTACATCCGCGATTGGTCAGATGTTGCCATCAGTGGCTATTGGCCTTGCTACCGGAGGTTTAGGAACTGCTGCTGGAGCTACCGCAACAGCAGTGAATACTGCTAGAACAGTTGGTTCATTAGCTTCTATGTTTGCAAATGTTTCCAGAAACGCTACTAACCAAAAATTGATGGAAGGCTATACAGAACAACAAGCTAATCAATATGGATTAATGAGTGGGGCTGTAGAAACAGCTACAGAAATGATGTTTGGTGGTTTAGGCAAGTTAATGGGTACTGGTGCACTAGATAGAGTAGTTACTGATAGATTAACTAGGAATATTCAAAATAGAGTATTTAAAACTTTAGCAGATGCTGGAATATCCAGCGTAGGCGAAGGAATAGAAGAAGTTGTTAGTGATTTATTGCAACCTGTTGTTCAACAAATAGCTTTAGATGATCCACGAAAATATTCAGAAATTATGAAAGATCAAAATGTATTAGAAGATTTCTTAGTAGGTACGGTATCATCTTTAATAATGAGCGCTCCATCAACTGTTGTAAGTTTTGCAAATAATAGCCAAAATAATCAAACTAATAACTCAAGTCAAGTAAATTTACCACAAGCAAATTCACAAGAATCAATAGTAAATGATGCAGTAAATTCAAGAATAGAGCAGAATAATATTAAAGCTCCAACTTTAAATGAAAAGCAAAATATAAATCTGCCATCTATTAATAATCAAAATAATAATATTTTTTCTCAACAAGTTGATGAAGTAATAAAAGGAACTTTTAACAAAGATAATCATATGACTGTCTTAGAACACACTCCAGAAGTGTTACAAAGGTTAGGAGTTAAGGATTATCCTATAACTTTAACTGTGAATAAATTAGATAGAATAATGAATGAAAGTGGTAATCAAAATGGAGAGTATCATGGTTTAGGAATAGAAACAGTCAAAAAAATACCCCAAGCATTACAAAACCCATTAGATATTATTAAATCACATAATAACAGTTATGTTTTAACGACAGATTTAAGTGATAGCCAAAATAGACAAGTTATAGCTAGTATTAAAATAGATGGAAAAGGTTACATTGATAATATTGAAATTGATACAAATGTGATGACTAGTGCTTATGGAAGAAATAATTATGATTCTTGGATGCAAAATCACCAGAATAAAGGTAATATTGTTTATGATATTGATAGAGGATATGTAAACACAAAAAAACTTGATACTATCCCTAGGCTACAATTGCCTAACAACAATATCAAGTATGTTAAATCGGATGTCAAGGATAGGGGCCAATTCCCTATGCGAGACTCTAGTAGCAGTACTTCTACTAGTGATATTCCGAAGAATACCAGTCCGATTTCTTATAACAATAATAGCACAAATCTAACACAAAGTCAAATTGCACCATTACTATTAAATAATATGCAAAATGATAGTGATAATATACAAAATATTAATCTGCCTAATTTTAATAGAGTATTAAACCCAGTAGAAATATCACAACTAACTTCTGAAGATGCGAGTACAACTCCAATATTACCTAATGTTAATAGAAACCAAGTCAATGATAGTAATAGTAAATTCTATCGTAATATTAAAGAAAAAACTAACATGCTTAATGAGCAACAAAAGAACACTATCTTATCAGAAGAAGAAGTACAATATTATGACAAAATTACAAATAAAGAAAGCTTAGAAAAAGCATTTGAAAGATTAAATGAAAATGGACGTCATGAAACAGAAAATTGGTTTGCTAAAGATTCTGAAAATGCAACTGCAGTTGACATAGCAGAAGGTTGGATATTATTAAAACAATATGCCGATAATAATGATTCTGATGGAATGGTAGCAGTTGCTAAAAAACTTCGTGATATGGGTACTAAAGCGGGCCAAACAGTGCAAGCATTTAATATTATGGCTAGAATGACTCCAGAAGGCATGGTTAAATACGCTCAATCAGAACTATCAGAAGCTTATGATAGAATGGTTAAGGGTAAAACTCAAAAATGGATTGATAAATATCAAAAAGATTTTGATTTAACTCCGCAAGAAACTGGAGCAATTATGGAAATTATGAAAAAGGTATCAACTATGGAAGATGGTTATGATAAAAGAGTAGAATTAGCCAAAATTCAAAAAATAATGACCGATAAACTTCCACCAGAACGTGGAGCAGGAATAAAATCATGGATGAGGATATCAATGCTATTTAATGCAAAAACTCAAGTAAGAAATGTTATGGGTAATGCAGTAATAGCGCCAGTAAATGCCTTTAGTGATTTATTTGCTAGTATGGCTGATAAAGTTGTTGGTGCTAAAACCGGCTATAGAACAACTGGTGTAACTAATGTTAAAAATTATGTAAAAGGATTTAAAGAAGGAGCTTATCAAAGTTATAATGATTTTAGAAAAGGCATAAACACTCGAAACATTCAAGGAAACAGATTTGAAATAAGTGAAGGCAAATCATTTAATAATAATACTTCAATTGGCAAAGCACTAAATAGAGTAGATAGCTTATTATCATTTATGCTAGATGCAGGAGATAGGACCTTCTATGAAGCAACATTTACTAATTCGATTAACAATCAATTAGTTTTAAATAACACAACAGAGGTTACACAAGAAATGATTGATATAGCAACTCAAGAAGCTTTATCAAGAACGTGGCAAGATAACAATGAATATACAAGAATGGTATTAGGAGTTAGAAAAGGATTAAATAAATTAGGAAAATTTTTTCTTTTGGGGAACGAAAATTATGGGCTAGGAGATATTTTAATCCCTTTTGCCAAAACTCCGGCTAATTTAACAAAAGCGATTGTTGATTACTCTCCAGTTGGATTAGTTAATAGTTTAGCAAAAGGTAAAAAGTTGAAAAATGCAATTGAAACAGGTCAATTTACTCCACAAATGCAGCATGATTTCGTACAATCTTTAGGTAAGGCTACAGTTGGAACTATGTTATATGTAGCTGGCTATGCTCTTGCTAAAGCAGGAATTGTAAGTGGTGAAAGTGATGATGACAAAGATGTTAGGGATTTTATGAAAAATACTTTAGGAGTAAATTCTTATTCTATTAAAATAGGAAATAAATCATTTACTTATGATTGGGCTCAACCGATAGCAGCTCCACTTTCGATTATGGCTAATATAGTTCAAAAAGATAAAGAAGATGCTAATTTGTTAGAAAAAATATTCGGTTCTTTAGATACAGCAGGAAACATTTTATTAGAACAATCTTTTATGGAAAGTATAAATACTGCTTTAAGTAATAATGATGGACTTGCTACTGGTATTGAGGAAGCTATATTAGATCTACCAGCAAGAGCTATACCAACATTTATGAAACAAATAGTAGATTTAACAGATAGCACGCAAAGAACATCCTTTGAATATAATAAACCAATTCAAAGTATGATTAACAGTGTTAAAGCTAAAATTCCTGGATTAAGTAAAACTCTTGCACCTAGTGTGGATACAATGGGTAGAGAAATACAAAGATATGGTGGAAATAACAATATATTCAATGTGTTTTTAAATCCGGCCAATGTTTCTACTGAAAATATAAGTGAGAGTGCAGAGGAAATCTACAGACTATATAAAGCTACTGGCGATAAGACAATTATGCCAAGAGTAGCTCCATATTATGTAGACCAAACAGATGGTAGAATTACATTAGATAGTAAAACTAAATCTGAGTATCAAAAAGTATCAGGAAGCATCATAGAAGAAAGTGTAGAAAGACTGTTAAATGATACCGATTATCAAAACCTGAATGATACAGATAAAGCTTCCGTAATTAAATCTATTGTAGATTTTTCTTACAATAAAGCAAAAGAGGAAGTTTTAGATATATCCATGTCTAACGAATACAATAAAATCAATCAATATCTTGATATGGGCGGAAATGTAGCAGATTACTACATGAATAAAGAAGAAATAAACTATTCTTTAAGTAATCCTGAAAAATACGCTACGATTTTGCAGATAACTGACTATGATAATTATCTGTCTTATAAGGGAGAACTTGAGAGTATTAGAGATGGTACGGAAAATAAAAAAGAAGCTACTATCAGATATGTAGATTCACTTAATTTGACACTTCCTCAAAAAGCAATGTTTATTAGGCAGTATTATAGTTCTTATGACTATTACAACGAACAAATTGTAAACTATATAAAGCAAAATGTAAGTTCTGTTGAGGAAAGAAGTGCTATTTTAACAGAGTTAGGTTTTACAATAAGGAATGGGAGAGTGTATTGGTAATGAATATAATGGATTCTAAAAAAGCAGTTACTGCTGAAGATTTAATACGTAGATATAATCTTGAAAATCTAAAAAGTGATAGAAAATCTATTCAAACAATTAAAGAAAATGCCAACAATACAAACAATCTCTTGAATAATTTCATAGAAGCGACTGTATCAGATTTACAAAACCTACAAGACCAAGTAGACGGAAACATAGCTACTTGGTTTTTTAGTGGGGTTCCAACTTTAGAAAATAATCCAGCAGTAGACTGGACTAGTGATGAAGATAAAAACAATCATTTAGGCGATTTATATTATGATAAAGATACAGGGTATGCTTATCGATTTTCTTTAGAGGAAAATACTTACAAATGGGTGAAATTAAGTGATAGTGATATAGCAGAGGCACTAGCTTTAGCAAACGCAGCACAAGATACTGCCGATAGTAAAAGGCGTGTGTTCGTAACAACTCCAAGCCCACCATATGATGTTGGCGATATTTGGATAAAAGAAGATACTGATTTATATCGTTGTGCGGTATCTCGAAGTGCTGGAAATTTTAATGAAGCAGAATGGGTTAAAGCAACAGATTATTCTAATGATGATTATGCCAAGAATGTAGAAGCTATCTTAAATCAATTTAAGCAAACAGTAGAAACTGATTATGCAACCAAAGTGTTACTAAACACCACAAAAGAAAGCATTTTAGGAGTTGTGGAGACAAAGACAACAGAAGTCGAAACTACTCTAATAGGTTATATTGATTTATTTAGTGTAGATCTAGATTTATATAATCTTACAATACCTGTTAATAATGACAAAAAACCACTTGAAAACAAAACCTATGAAATAGGGTATTATTCATATTTTAAAGGGAATCAAGTTAGTGTTACTCCAACAAGTTCAAACTCTAATGCTGGAATTACTGTTTCTTACGCAAATAGCAAGATAAACTTGACAGTTGATAATGATACGGCGATTACAAATTTAACAAATGAATTTATATTCAATTTCAATTACACAGATAGTGAAGATGAAACTGAATACGTTGTGCAGAAAAAAATAGTAGTTGTACTAGCAGAAAAGGGAGCAACTGGAGAAAAAGGTGATACTGGTTTAACTGGTGCAACTGGAGCTGATGGTGCAGATGGCAAGAGTGCTTATCAAATTTGGTTAGATGCTGGAAATACCGGTACAGAAGAAGAATATCTCGAAAGTTTAAAGGGCGAAAAGGGTGATACAGGCGATCAAGGCCCTCAAGGAATTCAAGGAGAAAAGGGAAGTACTGGAGAACAAGGTCCTCAAGGTCCACAGGGATTAAAAGGTGATAAAGGAGATACAGGCGATCAAGGACCACAGGGGATTCAAGGTGAGAAAGGTGATAAGGGAGATAAGGGTGACACAGGTGATACTGGTCCTCAAGGTCCACCCGGCATTCAAGGTCCACCCGGAGCAAACGGAACATCGACTTATTTTTATGTACGATATTCTGAAAACGCAACTGGCAATCCCATGACGGAAGCACCAACCGCAAACAGTAAATATATGGGTGTAGCAAGTACCACTAGTCCAACAGCTCCCACAAGCTCAAGCGGATATGTTTGGAGCTTAATAAAAGGTGCTGATGGCCCAAACGGAACTCCAGGACAACCGGGGGAAAACGGACAATCATCATATCTTCATATAAAGTATTCTGAAGATGGAAGTACATTTACTCCTGCCGATGAAGAAGCAGGCTATGCTCTAGGTGAAAAACCAAGTGCTTATATAGGACAATATGTAGATTTTACTGAAGCAGATAGCACAAATTTTAGTGATTATACTTGGTATAAATTCACAGAAGATATTGATGGAACTTTAAATAATTTACAAAATCAAATAAGCGAAAATGCTACAACAACTGCTAATAATTATCAAGATATAATTGGACGACTTGACGGATATGCAACGGTTGAAAATGTAACAGAAGTCACTAATCGTGTAGAAAATCTTACAACGTCAACTGAACAGGCTATTAATATTATTGAGGATATTCAAACAAATGGAGTAACACAGATTCATACCGAAACTGGATATTCATTTGATAAAGATGGCTTAAATATTGAAAAAACAAATGCTCCAACAGGATCTAAATTAGACGAAGCAGGACTTGAAATCAAAGATAAAACAAGTGCTGCCGAAACAACACAGTTTTATAGCGGCTATGTAGATGATGAAATGGCAGAAAAGACTACTGAACTTGAAAAATATAAAGGCCAAACTGTTACATATAGTAATAACTTTATTTTTGAAAATTATTTGCAATCTGGAAATGGACGTTGGGAAGATGTTGAAGATGAAGTATATGGCAAAGGAATTGGCTTCTTTATCGGAGGTGGTAGCTAATGGATTTTATGCCTCTTAACATTCAATTATTTGGCGCTAGTTTATCGATATCAGCATATGAAACAGATATTAGTACTGCAAACAATACTAGTTATGTTCAATTATCTATTTCTGCGACTACAACTGGTTCTACTTTTAACAACACAGGAAGTGCTTATGTAAATGCAACCTTGACAGGTCAAAACAACACTTATTCAATACCTAAAACGTATTTTAACATTAGCAAAGCAACAACTAAGGTAATTTATAGTGGCAAAATAGGACCGTTTACTCATAATTCCGACGGGTCATTAAATCCAATTCAAATCAACGCTAGTACATATATTACAAGTAATTACTCACCATCTGGATCAACGACGTGCAATATGTCTACGATTGCTCGTAAGAGTAGCATAAGCGCTACTAATGCCGAAATAGAAGGCACTAGCGTTATCACAATTAACAAACAAGCTAGTAGTTTTACTCATACACTTCAATATTCTTTTGCTGGATTAACTGGTACTATTGCAACAAAGACAAGTGATAGTAGTATTAATTTTACAGTACCAACAAGTTTTTATGCGAAGATTCCAAATTCAAAAAGTGGAGTATGTACAATAACTTGTACTACATATTCTGGAAATACAAATTTAGGAAGTACTACTACTACATTTACAGCGAGTTGTAGCGAATCGGCCTGTAAGCCAAGTGTATCAGCAACAATTATAGATACAAACACCAAAACAACATCTTTAACTGGGGATAGCTCTAAATTAATTAGATACAAGTCAACTGCTAGAGTTACAGTTAATGCAACTCCTAAAAATAGTGCTAGTATAAGTTCAAAAAGCATTGATGGAGCATCAGTTAGCAGTTATAAAGATTTCCCTAATGTAAATAAAAATTCATTTAGTATTTCCGCAACAGATTCACGTGGATTTTCAAACACGATTACAAAATCAGCAACTATTGTTAATTACGTTCAACTAACGTGTAATGCAAAATTTGCACGAACTAATCAAACATCGAGTACAGTTAATTTGAATTACAGTGGTAATTACTTTAATGGCAATTTTGGTGCCACTAGCAACACATTAACAATGAGTTGGAAATATCGTGAAAAGGGTGCTAGTGAATGGATTGCTGGAGGGCCTTTAAGTCCAACTATAAGTGGCAACACGTATTCAGGTTCAATTCAATGTGGGACAAACTTTAACTATGAAAAAAATTATGAATTTATGGTTGAATTTAGCGATAAAATTGATAGCTTGAATAGCGGAATAATAACATTATCAAAAGGACAAGGAAGCCTTGAAATATATGATAAAGCCATTAAAGCAAATGGCGAAGTCTTATTTTATTGGGACTAGAAAGGAAGATATATGAGATATAAAAATAAATTGACGGGGGGGGGTACTTATTTAATAAGTAGCTCCCTAACATATGTTAGTGATACCAAATGAGAATTAATGCAGATGTAAAAATAGGTGACACAGAAACAACTTTAAATGATGTGGAAACTAATAATAATAAATTAAGTTCGATATTAAAAAATAAAGGCGTAACTGGTCTTAACTTATATCCTGGAGACACGTACCAATTGGATTTACCCAAGAATTCAATATTTATAGAGCCCTTGGTGTCAAGCCATGGTTCTGAGACTTCGGGCGGGCAATTTATAACAATAGGTACTGGATATTCGTATATAACTAACAACGATAATACAAATAATGAAAATATTCATCGTGGCATGTGGATTTCTTGTAGTTATGAAGGGTTGGTCGCAATATCGACATATCGACATTGTGGCAGTTCAGTAACTGGATTTAGAATTTGGTACATTGACATATAAGAGCTTATTATATAAGAATTATATGGAAAATAAATATACAATTAATCTAATTCGGGGGGGGTTGTTTACTAGTACTTATAAACAACTCAACTCTAATAGAAAGTGGGGTGGCAGATATTTAGTATCTACACCTCGTGATGTAGTTGATTAAGTTAGGAAACGGTGGATTAAATGCTATTTATCCAGTTGGCTCAATTTATATGAGTGTTAACTCTACTAATCCAAGTCAGCTTTTTGGTGGCACTTGGGAGTTGTTAAAAACTTTTACCGGCGGAGAATTACTAGCTTATGGAATAATAAATTCAATAGGAACAGGGACAAAAATGGCTATTGATGAAGTAAAAGCAATATCAGACAGTAATTTTCCTAACAAAACAGCTAATATAACAAATTATGTTGATGGGGTTTTAAGCTTTGAATCTGGTGCTTTTAAAATAAATAAAACAAATATAATTGGCTTTGTTGAGGTAGAGACTACGGTAAACGGAGATGTTAGAGATAACGTTACTGGTATTTATTTTAAAAATAATGCTAACGAATTGCCTTCTGGAGTTACCTATATGAAAAATATATATGGCTGCATTATAAATATATATGGTTATTATGGTGGGTGCACAAATACATCTGTTTATAAAGTTGATACTGAAACTGACACTCCGTTTTATGCCAATCCCAACTTTTCTCCATATACTTGCTTTTCTCCATATGTTGGATCATTTACCCCAAATGCAGGTGGTTTATCAAGCTATCAAATAATAAAAGTATATGCCAAAAAGCAACTAACATATTTGTGGAAACGCACAGCTTAATCATTACTAAATATCAAAATATGTGAAAATAAATGAAAATATAGAAGTTGGCGATACAAAATTTAAAATAAACGAAAAAAATTATGCCATGGTGGTTTACCAAAATACATCACAAAATGGAATGAAGTGGAGTTATCAAAAATTTAAAGCAAGTAGTGGTTGGGCTCAAGGAAATAAAATATCTTATAACAATGGAAACGTTATTATTAATGGTGCAAAAGCAGTCAAAATTAACGTTAAAATGACTATAGCTAGTAATTCTTATAATTATGATAATTCAATTGTTATTTGGAATAATGGAGATAGTTATATATTTAAATTTGATAATGCTAAAGACTATATTATATCTGATTTTATTATTAAAAAAGATAGTCCAACAGATTGGAATATTAACTTGAGAAAATATACAGATAATTTGAGCGATCAACTAATAACAATAGATACACTAAATTACATGTCCGTTGAAGTAATCGAATGAAGAGTTGAGTATCTAGTAAAGATACTATGAAAATAAATGAAAACATAAAAATAGGCAATAAAAACACAACTTTTAAAGATTTAATTGATTGTAAAGATTATACATCGCAATGTGCTTTTATGAATTGTACTTTGCAATCCGGGAAAATATTAAAAATCGGAAGGTTGGTAATAGTTCAAATATCTATATTGCCTACAATTACAAATTCGTGGGCTAATATTTGTAAAGTACCGGAATCGTTATATCCAGTAAGAATATTCGATAATGGAACACCTTTGACTGGTACAGAATTTTGGGTTTATGGTACTGGTGCTGGTAATGGTGCAGGAAATATTAGAGGTGATATCGTTAAAGACGAAATTAAAACTATAGCATCAATCTATTTATGTGAGGAGAGTGATTAAAATAAATAAGCAAGAGAGAGCAATGCCTATAATGCTTGGAATAGTTTTACTTTTCTTTATTATAGCGTTTGTATATGAAATAATTAGTTACTATAATTTTGAAAAGCAAAAAGAATCAGGTAATGAAAGATGGAAACAGGTTGAAGAAAGAATAGAAACGATAGAGGAGTGCTGCAATGGAAGAAATAGCTAACTTAATTATGAATTATGGAGTTTCAATAATAATTGTTGCTCTTTTTATTTGGGATTGGGTTTCAAATAAAAAAGATGTTAAAAAAACATTAAATGCAATTCAAGAAAGCAACGAAAATATAGCTTCATGTTTGATTGAAATGAAACAGTCGAACGCAAATATTTCAAAATCTTTAGACTTGTTGCAAAAATCATTAGATAATCAAACAGATAAAATTGATAGATTGTTGGAAAGAAAGTGAGGTGAGAATATATGGAAATAACAATAGAGTTAATATTTGCATTAGTACAAGCTGTAGTTACAGCGGTGTTAGGAGCAATTTTAAAAAATAAAGTAGTTCCAAGCTATTTAGTACCAATTCAAAATATCGTTGTTGGATTAATAAGTGCAGTTATTGCTATATATTTTAATTTGTTTGCAAACATACCACTTGCAATATTTATTTGCTTAGCAATAAGCCTTGGTGTTGGCGGTGGATATGATGCTTTAAAAATAAAAAATAATAAATAAGGAGTAATAGTATGCAAGAAACAATAACTATTTCTTTAGAAGAATATAAAGAATTATTAGTGATAAAGGGTAAATATGAGGAATTGAAAGGTAAGACAATGTTTATATCATCAAATGACAAAGATAATGCTTATAAATATCCTTATGAAGTAAAAACAATTCCACTAAATAATATAGAAATAACGTGTTAAAGGAGAGTGAATAAATGTGAGTAAATTATTAGAAGTAAAAAATAATGTATTAAAAGGTGGAAAACACTATTTAACAAGTGATTATAAAACTAGAAATGGTGAAAGAAGTACGCATAACGGAATGGACTTTGTAGGTCCTAATGGAGTAGATGATATCATTGCTATTGAAGAAGGTACAATAACTTATACTGGATATGATAGTAGTGGAGGAGGATATTGGATAGGAATTACTACAAATAATATTCAACATAGATATTTTCATTTGAAAAAAGAATCATTTAAAGTATCTAAAGGAGATAAAATATCAAAGGGACAAGTTATAGCTACTATGGGTAGTACTGGTAATGCTACAGCAAATTGCCTTCACTTTGCTATTTATAAAAATGGTTATGTAGATCCTAAACCATACTTGATGAATGAAGATCCATTTGGTTTAAACAATGTAAATTCTTATAAAATGTTTGTTAAAGATTTACAAGCAGCAATAGGTGCAAATGTTGACGGTATCGCAGGACCAGAAACATTATCTAAAACACCAACTATTTCAACAAGTACTGGATGGAATCATAAAGCTGTAAGACCGTTACAAATTTATTTAAAAAGTCTAGGTTATGATTTAGGTAAATGTGGAGTAGATGGACAATTCGGCAAAGATATGAAAGCTTGTATTAAGAAATATCAAACTGATAACAAATTACCTATTATTGATGGTAAAATTAGTGCCAAAATGTATACATGGAAGAAATTATTGAAGTTAGATTAAATAAAGTTTATAATTAAAATGACGGGAGTTGGTAGTCCCAGCCTAGCTTCGGCGACCTTTTGGGTGAAACGCAAAATAGAAGGTCCTTTGCTACATGCAAAAGTAGCTCTACTAAAAAGGTATGTTAGTTTATGCTAGCATACCTCTTTTTTGTTGCCTCGAATAATATTGAAAAATATTTAAACGAACTCAAACGTATTTAAAAACATTTAAAAGCACTTAAAAATCTTTAAAAATTGTTAGAAATTGTTAGAAAACGTTAAAAAAACTTGAAAATGGGTACTAAATGTGGTATAAGTATATTGACAGAAGAAAATTCTGTGTTATATTTATATACTCTGAAAAGAGTAAAATGGGCTGCGTTGTGAAGCAGAAATGTGAGGGACATGTTAGACGGCCATTATGTACTTTTATTGTACAGCTATGAATAGTTATGTGAAGCAGAAATGCGAGGGACATTTAAATCTATTCTATTGTTAGAGAGAGGCTAGACCTCTCTTGATTTGTATTGAGGTGTAGGTTTTTGTGATTGATTTAAAAGATGGAGGATTATATTATATTAATTTTGGAAATACATTACCTGGAGAAATAAACAAAATCCATTTGGCTGTTGTATTTGTTATAAAAGGTGTGGATAATGTTGTTTTTGTAGTTCCATTAACTAGCCCTAAAATAAAGCATTTTAAAACAGAGATTGATTTTAAAGAAAGAAATTATTTGGAAACTAAATTTTTAAGATTGCATTATATTAGGCAAACTGATTCAATAGCATTATTTGAACAAGTAAAAAGTTTATCTAGGAATAGAATTAAAGATACATATAAAGACGCCGATCATAGACCTATTGTATTAAATAGTAAAGAATTAGATATTTTAAAAAGTAAACTAATTAAGTATTTGAAATTCATATTATATAAATAATTGTGCATATTATTAATTAGATAGCATTATGAAATACATTTTTGTGTATGAGGGATATGTAAGTCTATCTAGCGCCAGTTTCTATCGAGACTGGCTTTTTTATAAATAATTAATCTTAAATATCTCAATAAACTCATCAATAGATTTATGGTAAAACTCCATAAATCTTTTTTGTGCCCTGACATGCCAATATTCTTGCCATTCTTTATTCTTATGCATTTCTAAATGGTGAGCAGAGCAGAGTGGTATTACTAATCCATATTTAATTGAATTAAGCCTATTCCTTCCAAAAAGCACCTCATGCAAATGATCTTTCTTATCTCCGCATATAATACAATGATCTAAGTCATTCGTTAAAATGCTAAATCTATTTCTTTCTAATTTAGTCTGTTTACTAGTCCTTTTTTTTAATTTAGTCACATTCGTTTTATTTGAATATTCTTTATATTTACACCTAGTACAGTTTGATATATTTATTTCTTTTTTTAGTTTATTACAATATAGTTTTTTATTCAATTTTTGCTTTAAATATTTACAATACATAATTATTTAAAACTCAAGTCGGAGTAATTTTGAGAGTAAAAAAAGAAAAAAACCCTTAAAATAAGAGCTTTTTAAACACTAATTGGTGCCCAAGGCCGGCTCTTATCAAAGTTAGCAATTCCCTAAAATAAGGGCTTATTTTTACTTCACATTTTTTTATTACTCTCGATTTTACTCTCATTTTTTGTACTTGGGAGTAAAATGGGAGTAATTTTTTTATAAGTACTTATCCGTTGCTTGAGCTAACTCCTTTCTTGCTTTATTTGATAAATGACCATAAATATCAATCGTAGTAGATATGTTTTTATGACCAATACGCTTGCTAAACAAGTAAGCCTCTTTTCCTTCAGACATCATATTAGCAACATAGGTATGTCTTAAATCATACATTCTTATTTTAGTTACATTTGCTTTTTTGCAATAGTAATAAAAATGTTTTCTTAATGTTGAATCTGTATAAGGCATTTTAGTTAGATGATTAAAAAATATTAAAGTATCATCACTTACATTATACCCTAATTCATTCTTTAAAAAAACTCTATAATTATTTATACTACCTATAAGCTTGTCGGTTATATCGATTGTTCTTTCAGATTCATATGTTTTTGTATTAGAAACAAAATCATTTGAATTGCGATCATAATTAATAGAATGAAAAATGTTTAAAGTTTTTTTCGCGTTATTTATTGATCCAAAAGTTAAAGCTCTTGTTTCTCCAATTCTATCACCTAAAGTAAATGTAATTTCTACAAGTGTTTTTACAAGATAAGCTTTTGCTTTTATAGATTTATTTGTAGAATTTAAATCTAATTTGACACATTCTAGAAATTGCTTTAGTTCTTCAGGCATCCAATACTTCATTTCCGGTTTTGATACTTTATATCTATTTACATTGTCCATAGGACTATCGGTTATATATTTTTGTTCTTTACACCAATTAAAGAATGCTTTTAAGCATTTTATGATTTCATTTTTTTGCTTTAAAGTGGTGTTAAGACCATCAACAAATGAACTCCAAAACAATTCATTAGTTTTATTAATGTTTTTGTTTATTTTATTTTTTAAAAAACTATTATATAATTTTTCCTTTTTTAAATTAGTATTATAAGCCAATCTTTCTATTTTTTGGCAATAGATCATATATTTTTCAAACATTTCATCAAAACTACCTGCTTTTTTAATATCTGTTTTTTTCTTTTTGCGGGCATTATCACGAATGTTTATTGCTTCATCTATATCATATATCTTTGCACCATCAATCTCTGCTATACTCGTTTTTTCAGGCTTGCTGATGGATATAATATAGTTTTTGTTTTTTATGTGTTGATATATATTTTGATATCTTGTTTTTTTATATACTTTTAAATTCATTTTTTAACCTCCAATTATTGCTTTCTAAATGTATTTTTGCTATAATTAGAGTACGTAAAAAACAATTCTATCGTGGGATTTTTTATTTACGTACTGCTTATAGCAGGGGAGTTAGTGTTACAGCACTAGCTCTTTTTTTTATTCACTTAATTTTTCTTTTAATTCTTTTATATATCTAAAAAGAAAAAGCAAATATCTATTTGATATCTGCTATAATACTTACATTATTCGAAGGTTTCTTTTTATCATTTGATGTAGATGTTTTCTTAACCCATTCTACTGGAACAACATCTTTTAAAGCCTCTTTCAATTTAATTTCTGGTCTTTTTTTTGTGAAAAAACCTTTTGGAAAAGTTACTTTCTTTTTTTCCATAATGATAGACCTCCTTATTCTAATTATATTATACACAAAAAAGTGCAATTTAACAATTAGTTTAGTGAGTATTTTAACAGATTTTATATGAGTTGTCAAATATCTATACTTCTTCAAGTTCAGATTTTATATTTGTCGTAATAATAGATAATCTATCTTCTTCGTCTAAAGATAAAATTATTTTCATTAATTCATCCAAGAAATCGTCATTAACTCTTGCAAGAACAAAATAGTCAATTTTCTTTTTGTCAAAATAATAGAGTTTATTAGTTTTTACATATGATTCTTTTCTGAGCTTAAAATTGCCTTTTATATCATTATTTGTAATTTCTTTGTTTACATCATATGATAATATTTTAGATTTATGCTCTTGATCCTTAAAACTTGACATTATAGGTGCAACAAAATCATAATCTAATCCTTTAATATTGTCATGAGTGTCATCCACAACAATAAATGAATGATTAGGCAGCTGTGCCCCATCTTCACCTTTAAAACTTTTTACGACAATAATATCTCCTAATTTACACATAACCTTCACTCCCTTCATTTTTTATATGTGTGTTTTTTAATTCTTTTATGTATCTATTTGCTTCATCTTCGTACTTATCAATATAAAATGCAAATAGATCGTTGTTAGTTTGACACAGTTGATTTAATTCGATGTGAGCAAATTCATGTAGCAAAGTCTTTTTTCGCTTGTAATAGCTCAAATTCTTATTTATTAATATATCATAAATACCTTTATAGTAATGCACGCACCCTCGAATTGAAGAAGGCATTTCTATATATGTTAATGTAGCATTATAATATCTTAATATTTCATCTTGACCAATTACCCCCTCTAGTAATTGTTTTATCATATTTACTTAATACCTCTCTTTTATATATTAAGTACCTATACTAGCATACTTTTAATTTTTTTGACATATGTATTCAAGTTCTCTTATTAAATCATCAATCAATATTTCATCATTGTATGTATAATTAGTTATATAAATTTCTTCTCCACATACGTTAATTTTATTATCGTCTAAATTTACAGTATATTCATTGTCGTTATCTTTAGAAGTGTTATAATAATTTAATAATAACACAAAGATAATTATCACTCCAATAACAATGATAGCTTTTAAATTATCATTCATAATGTTATTTCTTCCTAGCTTTTGACATAACTATTAAATTTCTAATCAATATTATTAATGGTATTATCCATAAAATATTGTGCCCTATAAAATATAAAACGTTCCCGTTAATTCCAAACATTGCACTAATACTATCAGTATTAACAAAAGATGCTAATAATACAATACCTATTGCTATTCCACATATTATATTTACAGTTTTCATTGCCTCATAATTATGTTTCTTCATTTTCTCCCAACTCCTTATCTATTTGTTTTCTTCTCTCAGTTATTATAGCTTTCATTATGTTTTTATCAGATTCGGTCAATATATCTTTGTTTTTGTTAAATAAAATGTCAAGTTCATCCGGGGGGGTATTTTTTTCTTCATTTTGAGTTCTGTATCTATAATCATATAAAGCCCTATCTTCAGGACTATCTCCATTTTTTTCGGCAATTAAATCAAGCGATTCATTTAATGCTTTTGTGTTAATTTCGTGCCATATTTTATTTCCGTCCTGATTTAAAGCTTTACATATATCAATAAATACTTTGTTTTTCATTCTTGCTAAATTATTTTCGTACTTAAAAAGCATTTGTCTTGATATAGAATTATTCATTTTTTTTACAACATCTTCAAGACTTAATCCGGATTTTTCACGATAACTTTTAATAGTTTCGGCAGCTACTTTGTTGAAAACAGAATCTATATTTTCGCTGCTAAAATAATTATCAGGATTTTTCATTTTTTCTCCTTTCAATTTATATTATAATTTAAAATAATAAAAAAATCAACAAAAATGTTAATTTTTTGGTTGACAGAAAAAAATAAATTTGATATACTTATTTTGTAAACGAAATAGTTTACAGAATTTAAAGAAAGGAGAGTTAATTTGGAAAAGAGAACTAGAGAAACATATTTTTATCCAAAGTTAAGAGGTAAAAGAAATGAGTTGGGATATTCGCTTGAGGACATGGCTAATTTATTAGGAATATCAAAAGATTGTTACTTTAGAAAAGAGAAAGGAAAAACTGATTTTTATCTATGTGAAGTACGGAAGATACTCTTGCTATTTAATATGAACTTTGAAGATATTTTTTTTACCCGCTCTGTAAACCAAAAGGTTGACAACGATAAACGTAATGGTGAGAGTAATGAGTAAAACATATTCGATATATGCGATTAGATGCAAATCAAACAATAAGTTATATATAGGTAGAACGACAAATCTTAAACAAAGGGTAAACAATCATTTTGATAACTTAAAAGGTAACTCCCATAAAATATTAGATTTACAAGAAGATTTTAATAAATATGGTATTGATAACTTTGAAGTTTATTTATTAGAAGAAAATATTGATTATACCGAAAGAAAAAAAGAATATGACTACATGAGAGAATATAACACCTTTAGTAAAGAATATGGATATAACCAAGGGGATTTGAAATCTAGCCAAAAAAAAGAAATTAAAATAATAAAGGAATTGCCGATAAATGTTTATAAATCTAATTGCAGCAAAAATCAAGAAATAAAAGGGGAGTAGAATATGTTTAAAAAAAATAGATATGATGAGCCTTTAATAATACAAAAAATCAAGGATAGAAGTATTTTAAATCAAGATGTATTTGAAATTGCCTATGATGTATTAAGAGTTTTAGAGGGGATTGAAAGCCGCAAAATGAAGGCAGTTATTGAATATTTAAATTATTTTTATGATGACTATTTAGTTGTAGATTTTGATAAAAGTGTAAAACGATTTTCTTTTGAAGAAATAAAAGAAGAATAGGAGAGTATATGAAAACAAAATTTGAAACTGATATTACAGGGTTAATTATTGAAAACG